>NZ_JBTGNV010000003.1:0-231715 GCF_054332375.1 Haemophilus sp. SZY H53 | reverse complement strand
AGCCATGATCAAACTCTTCAATTCAAGTTCAATCGCTCAATACTGCTGACATAAAATGTCACTACTTAATAAAGTATTATGAATTTCTAGTTAGCACCTATTAAGACTTCAAAATTAAAAAATATTTTTAAAACAAGTCAATCAACAAGTGCCCACACAGATTGTCTGATATATTGTTAAAGAGCAAAAAAGAACGACGCACTGGATTTTATCATATTTCACAACAGTGCGTCGTTGTGTGGGGTGTATTATAGGGATTTTCAAAATCCTTGCAAGTACTTTTTGCAAATAATTTATCGTTTGTTGAAAATACATACACAAAAAATAAAATTACGCCAACAAATGGTTTATTTTTCTCCAAGTTTTGTAAATTGAAGCTTGCTTAAATCCACCAATGCATCTGGTTTAATATCGGCAATAGTACGATTGAACAGCCCGCAGCTTTGGCACGCTCAAGAGCATTTTTCATAAAGCCACGATCTTTTAATACATAAAGCTAGAATCACATCGGGCGTTTAATCGCTGGACCAACTTCCTCAATCGGGCAGATTGACACGGTTGAAAGGGTAAATGGCACGCCTTTTTTATCTGCCGCTTGTGCTGCTTGGACTTCCCCACGGCACGCATACATACCGCACGCCCCAAAGCGTGCAAGAATGGTCGAAATTGAAAGTTTTTCGCCAAATAACTCAATGCTGGTATCTAAGTCAAACATATCTTTTATGTACACGTTGTCTTAACGCAATATTTTCCAAATCGCTCATATTGCGGACAAGTGTTTGATCTGCATAAGAACCGCCATCGGCATAGTGTAACATAAAAGGAGGAACACGGCGACGTGCCGCTTCACAATAGTCGCTGACTGATGAAATAATCATTTTGACCTCTTTGAATTTTGTTAATAAGAAATTTACCAAAGTGTAATATTAATTTAACAAGATTAAATACTAATTATTCTTATTTTTATGTCTAGATCGCGGTTTATTTTGGAGAGAATAAAAAAACGTGGGTAAAAGATTACCCACAATTTAAGTATAAGAAATAAATTTAATTATAAAGTTCTCTATTTATCTTAACATAATCTTCACAACCAGCTTGAACACCATTATCACAAGCCCTACCAAACCATTCCCTAGCTTGATATTTATCCTGTCTGACCCCAAGCCCGAAGTAAAACATTATGCCTAAATTACGTTGTGCAATTCCCTCTCCTTGCTCAGCGGCTTTTCTATACCATTTTACAGCCTCAAAATAATCTTGCTTTACTCCTTGCCCTTTATGATACATTACGCCTAAATCTGATTGAGCACCTGCATAACCTTGTTCAGCTGCTTTTTTATACCATTTTACTGTTTCAACATAATCCTGTATGACACCTTCTCCTGTTCGATACATATACCCTAAATTATATTGAGCTCTCACATGGCCTTGCTCAGCTGCCTTTTTATACCATTTAGCTGCCTCAACATAATCTTTTTTTACACCATCGCCCCACCTATACATATGACCTAAATTAAATTGAGCTTCCATAACGCCACTATTAGCTAAAGGTAACCAAATTTTTAGAGCGTTTTGGTAATCTCCTCTTTTAACAGCAGCAAGCCCTTTCTGAAATTGTTGATATGCCTTCTCTCCATCTTTTGATGAAGCCAAAGAAAATGTAGAAACACCTAAAAGTGTAGTAATTAAAAATACTTTCGCAAATTTCATAAAATAATCCTTTTAATAATCAATAAAAATAGGGTAAATCTCAGATCATCATCGAACGCTAATCCGTTGATGAACCTCAATTTACCCTCTTATCTATAAATTAGTAATTTCTATTAAACTGAAATTGCTCTGTATCTGGCGAATAAGTTGCATATTTAGGGCAAATCGTTTCACCTTGTGGTAAGAAAGCAGTTACATACCCCGCTGCATAATAATCTGTGCGAGCTGGCTTGTATGCACACTCAACCTTTCCAGAATACGCATCATATTGCGAACCGATCAATTCCATTTTCCATACTCTTGGCTGTTTAGGCTTGGACTCACAAGCAGATAACGCAAAAACAGATAAAGCAACAACACCGTATAGTGTTAATTTTTTCATAAAGACCTCACAAAGATTTTGAATACAAATTGATTTAACATTTGAATAATGATAATTTCGCCATAAAATTTATCCACCAACTCAAAAGCGATAAATTCACCTAAAAACATAGAAAATTAAACTAGGAGTATATGATGGGTGTTCACGATACCATTCGAACAATAAGAGAACTTAATCAATGGACGCAGGAAGATATGGCCGAAAAATTGAATATTTCGGTGAATGGTTATTCAAAAATTGAAAGAGGAAAATCTAAGCTAACCTTAGAAAAACTAGAGCAAATTGCGAATATCTTTAACATTAACGTTTCTGATCTTTACTCCGCTAAAGAAAAAGGATTTTTTTGTTTATTTAGTGAAAATAGTCAAAACAATTCAAATATCTATGCCAATACTGATGCAGTCGTCTTTGAAAATGAAAAATTATCACTCATAATTCAGCATAAAGATGAAATTATAAAAAGACAGGAAGATGAAATATCTACTTTAAGAGAGATGCTCAAATTACTGCAAAATAAATAAGACTCACTTTACAGATCTCTTTGACATCATCCTCGCCCTAAAGAGCAGGAATTTTAGTCTATTTTTATTACATCTAAAGATTCAAATCCCCATAGGTGTAAAGCTTTTTTAAATTGAGATTCTTCTAGAAAATGTTCAGTACAAAACATTTGATTATGTTTTTCACCTTGAGCTCGTACACTTTTACCATCGAGCAAATATTTTATCCGCTTAGCAATCGCCGCGCCAGGATCCATAAAATATTTAATTTGTGGCAAGCACAACTGAATTTCATCTTTGATGAGTGGAAAATGAGTACAACCTAAAACTAATGTATCTAAATCTGCCATGTCTGCCCACGGAGATAACTCATCTTTTAAACTGATTAGATCAACGGAATGACCACGAATTTTTTGCTCCGCAATTTCTACTAATTTTGTCGTTCCCAATCTCTCAACAATACAATCTTGCGCAAATTTATCAATTAAATCATCGACATAATGACGTTTTACCGTACCCTTTGTAGCTAATAAACCAATATGTTTTGTCTTTGTCATTTCTGATGCAGGTTTAATAGCGGGTACAGTCCCAATGATAGGAATATCAAAAGCAGCTCGCAAAGGCGGAAGCACAACTGTACTCGCTGTATTGCAAGCTATCACAATTGCATCTAATGGATAACGTTGATTAACAAGTTGGCAAACCGCTAAAGTGCGGTGAATAATACTTTCTTCTTCGCGTTCTGAATAAGGGAATCCCGCATTATCAAAACAATAGAGATAATGCCAATTGGGTAATAATTTTTTAGCTTCACGATATACGCTAAACCCACCCACTCCAGAATCAAAAAAGAGCACAGTTGGGCATTTTTCTTTTTTATTCATTTATAAAACTCTTTCAAAAATAACCGCACTTTAGGCATTCGAATAAATTTCTCGATTATTTAGCCAACGACGGATTAAACTTTCTGCCACATTCGGATATTTTACAATTAATGCTTTAGCATAATGTTGAACTGTTGGGATCATTTTACGATCACGCATTAAATTCGCCACTTTAAATTCGGCAATTCCTGTCTGTTTAGTGCCCAATACTTCACCAGGGCCGCGAATTTCTAAATCTTTCTCTGAAATCACAAAGCCATCTTGGCTATCACGCAATACCTGTAAACGTTTTTGCGACACTTTCCCCAACGGCGGTTTATACATTAAGACACAAAAAGACGCCGTACTGCCACGCCCTACTCGTCCACGTAACTGATGGAGTTGTGATAAGCCCAAACGCTCAGCATTTTCAATGATCATTAGACTGGCATTCGGCACATCCACGCCAACTTCAATCACGGTTGTAGCCACAAGCAAATCGAGTTCTGCATTTTTAAAGGCAGCCATAATATCTTGTTTTTCTTGTGGTTTCATTCGCCCATGTACAAGGCCAATTTTAAGCATCGGCAGCGCTTTCGTTAAATCTTCCCAAATGGCCTCGGCTGCTTGCGCTTCTAGCACTTCAGACTCATCAATTAATGTACAAACCCAATAAGCCTGACGTTTTTCATTAATACAGGCATTTTTGACTCGAGCAACGATTTCATCGCGACGCTCTTCAGAAATAACCACTGTCGTAATCGGTGTTCTACCTGGAGGTAATTCATCAATAATCGACGTATCAAGATCAGCATAAACCGTCATCGCTAATGTTCTTGGGATTGGTGTTGCTGTCATGATCAGTTGGTGCGGATAAAATCCTGCTTTTTCGCCTTTTTCTCGCAACATCAAACGTTGATGCACACCAAAACGATGCTGCTCATCAATAATCACCAAGGCTAAATCCGCAAATTCCACTTCTTCTTGGAATAAAGCATGTGTCCCCACCACCATTTGCACAGCACCCGATTTAATCTTTTCCAATTCGGTTTGGCGAGCTTTCCCTTTCACCTTACCCGCTAACCAGCCTACTTCAATACCAAAAGGTTCTAACCAACGGCGGAAATTATTCGCATGCTGTTCCGCTAAAATCTCTGTTGGCGCCATTAAAGCCACTTGTTTGCCATTATCAATCGCTAATAAGGCTGCTAAGGCTGCCACTAAGGTTTTCCCCGAACCAACATCCCCTTGAACAAGGCGCATCATTGGATAATCTTTCGCTAAATCCTGCTCAATATCCGCCACCACTCTATTTTGGGCATTCGTTAGTTGAAAAGGCAAAGATGTAAGAAAACGTTGCTTCAAATCGATTTGATAATGCAATGGCAACGCTAAAAACTGCTGCGCACCCAACCGCACTTTTTGCATCGCAAGATTATGTGCAAGAAGCTCTTCAAAGATAAGTCGTTGCTGTGCGGGATGTTGTCCTTTCTCCAAAATATCTAACGAGATATCTGGCGGCGGACGATGCAGAAATCGAATAGCATCCTTTAAACTAAAAGGATGGGGATTAAATTCATTAGGTAAAATTTCCGTTAATTGGATTTTATCGAGTAAAACCAATGCTTGATCGGTTAGCTTACGTAATGAATTTTGCTTTAAACCTTCCGTTGTGGAATAAATAGGCGTGAGCGTTTCCTCTAAAACCAATGGCGCATTATCCCGTATGATTTGATATTCTGGATGATGAATTTCTGCCATAAAACGCCCGCGTTTAATTTCACCAAACGCTTTGACGCGCGTACCAATCTGAAAACTGTTTTTCATCCCCGCATTAAAATTGAAAAAACGGAGCATAATCTTGCTCGTTCCATCAGAAAGACTTACGGTTAAAATAGGACGGCGCCCAAAGGCAACTTCACAGGTTTGGACAACCCCTTCAATGGTGGCATATTGTTCAGGACGAAGATCAGCAATGGGTGTTATTCTCGTGCGATCTTCATAACGGATGGGTAAATGAAAAAGCAAGTCTTGGAGATTATGAATTCCAAGACGGCTTAATTTATCGGAGATTGCCGCGCCTACACCAGATAAAGTGGTTAGAGGAACGGCATCGAGAAGTTGCATGCTCATTATGCTTCATTAATATTGCGCTTCAAACGAATCACACTGGTAATTTGTTTGATTTTTCGCATAATGTTTTCTAAATGATAGATATCTCTCGCGCCAACTTGGATAATAACTAATAGCACATTATTCTCTAATTCTTCAGTCCAAATACTTTGAATATTACTTTCACAAGTCGCGACCGCTGTCATGAGACTACCTAATACATTTTGTTCATTAAGCATTTCAATGTGTAATTCGGCATCAAAATTGACCGCACTTTCAGCCTCTTCCCATTTTGCCGCGGTGAAATCTTTGGCATTACCTGACGTTAAATTAGAACAAGCTTGATGATGTACAACCACGCCTTTCTTCGCCGTACTTAATGCCACGATCGGATCACCCGGAATTGGATGACAACATTGAGCGAAAGACGCTTTCATTTCGCCATCTCGGCTTAACGTTAGCGTACTTTGTGTGTTTTCAGATACACCATCCACATCAATTTCAATGGCCTCATCCATTAATTGATGAGCAATGACACTCGACATTTGGTTACCTATGCCAATTTCCTCAAAAAGCTCATTGAGGCTTGAGAGATTCAATTCATTTAGTAACGCTTGGATTTTCTCTTCAGAAACCTCAGAGAGATAATGTGGTTTTAAGGCCATTTCTAGCTGTTTTTTACCCGTCTGAACCGCATCATCTGCACGCAATAATTTTAAGAAATGACGAATACGGGTTCTTGCGCGAGCCGTCACTACAAAGTTTAACCAGCTAACGCTTGGATGAGTATTTTCACTGGTCACAATCTCAACAGTTTGACCAGATTCTAAAGCTTGTGATAACGGATAAGGTTTATGCTCTACTACTGCCGCAACACAATGATTTCCCACATCAGAATGCACGGCATAAGCAAAATCGACAGCTGTTGCGCCCATTGGTAATTCAACGATACGACCTTTCGGCGTAAAGACATAGATTTCTTTTGGGAAAAATTCAGATTTTACGTTCTCAATAAACTCAAAGGAGTTACCCACGTTTTGTTGAATATCCACTAAGCTTTGTAACCAACGTTGTGCACGTACTTGAGCGGTGGTGCTATCGTTTTTACCACCTTCTTTATACACCCAATGAGCGGTAACTCCCATTTCGGCAACCTGCTCCATTTCTTCAGTTTGAAGATGAACTTCTACTGGGACACCATGAGGGCCAATCATTGAGGTCTGTAAAGCTTGGTAGCCATTTGCACGTGGCACGGCAATATAATCTTTCACTTTACCAGGACGAGGCTTATACAAACTATGCATTTGCCCCAACCCGCGATAGCAATCATCCACCGAATTCACAATAACGCGGAAAGCATAAATATCCATAATGGAATGGAATTTCTGATCTTTCATGCGCATTTTTTGGTAAATTTTATAGAGATGTTTTTCACGTCCCCAAATACGATTTGTAATGCCCACATTATCAAGACGTTGTGAAATATCATTAGAAATGCGTTGAATCAATTCTTGACGAGAGCCACGCGCTTGTTCGACGAGCTTTTTCAGTACTTCATAACGACGAGGATGCATTGCTTCAAAAGATAAATCTTCTAATTCATTCTTGATATGCTCAATGCCTAAACGGTGGGCTAATGGGCAGTAAATCTCTAGAGTTTCTTTTGCGATACGACGGCGTTTATCCGGACGCAATGAACCCAACGTTCGCATATTATGGGTACGGTCAGCCAGTTTGATTAAGACGACGCGAATATCTCGAGTCATCGCTAAAATCATTTTGCGGAAGTTTTCAACCTGTGCTTCTTGGCGGGTACGGAATTTCAATTTATCTAGTTTCGATACGCCGTCAACAATTTCGGCTACGCTAGCACCAAATTCATCTTTTAATTGGGATTCGGTATAAGGGGTATCTTCGATAACATCGTGCAATAACGCGGCCATGATTGCTTCATGGTCTAAATGCATTTCCGCAATAATTGAAGCTACTGCAACAGGGTGAGTAATGTAAGGTTCGCCGCTTGAGCGAAATTGTCCTTCGTGAGCATCTCGCGCAATGACGAATGCACGTTTGATTAATTCAATTTTATCGGCGGGCAAATACCCCTGAATAATTCGATCTAAATCTGCAAACAATTCCAAAGGACACCTGACTTTTTGTAGAGAGAAAGACTAGGCGATCAAAATAGCTTTAATTTTGACCGCTCTTTAATGAGATTATTCTGCGATTAACGCTACAGCCACTTCTTCATTACGTTGAGAAACTGCCGCATCTAAATACTCTTTTGCATCCATGATTTCTTGGTTGATTAACCCTTTTTCGATTTCACGTAATGCGATTACTGTTGGTTTATCGTTATCTTCCGGCACTAACGGCTCACTTTGATGTAACTCTAATTGTCTCGCACGACGAGCGGCGGTTAAAATTAAATCAAAACGGTTACCAATTTTTTCTACTGCATCTTGCACAGTCACTCGAGCCATGTTTTACTCCGATGTTAAAAATAATGTCTATAAAGGGAAAATATTGTACTCAATTCAAGCTTATTTTGCTAGTAGCTGATGAATTAAGTCCGCATTTTCTGTTTGTTGATAAGCTTTGGTCAAGCGTTCCGCCTGCAAAATGCTTTGTAAATCTGCCAATGCCTGTTCAAAATTATCGTTCACAATAACATAATCATATTCATCATAATGCGAAATTTCGCTGATTGCTTTTGACATTCGCTCAGCAATGACCTCTTTGCTATCCTGTCCACGTCCAACCAAACGACGTTCTAATTCAGGCAATGATGGCGGCAAAATGAAAATACTTTTTACAGAAGGTACTTTTTGACGAATTTGCTGTGCACCTTGCCAATCAATATCTAAAAACACATCAATGCCTTTTGCTAAGTTTTCTTCAATTGCTGGCAATGAAGTGCCGTAATAATTGCCATCAAACACTTTTGCGTATTCTAAGAAATGGCCTTTTTCAATTAAGGTTTCAAATTCTTCTACTGAAACAAAATAATAATGCACTCCATGACTTTCGCCTGGTCGAGGTGAACGTGTCGTGTGTGAAATAGACACCATTTTTTTCGTGCCTTGATTTTTTTCTAATAACGCGGAAATTAATGATGACTTGCCCGCCCCACTCGGTGCAGAAAGAATATATAAATTACCTTGAGACATAATTGAAACCTCTTGTTGTTGTTTGTTTTTATTATACAAAAAGAAAATGAAAAGTGCGGTCAAATTTTCATTTGTTTTTACAAATCATTAAAAAGTGATCGAGATCACAAAAAAGTGGTATATACCCTTTTTTTTATCAAAATGCCCATGCTATAATCGACCGGAACTCGTTAGAGCAACGATTTTGTTTAACTTAAAAAATAGAAGGTGAAAATCTTATGGCTATTAAAATTGGTATCAACGGTTTCGGCCGTATCGGTCGTATCGTATTCCGTGCAGCACAACATCGTGATGACATCGAAGTTGTAGGTATCAACGACTTAATCGACGTTGAATACATGGCTTACATGTTGAAATACGATTCAACTCACGGTCGTTTTGACGGTACTGTTGAAGTTAAAGACGGTAACTTAGTCGTAAACGGTAAAACTATCCGTGTTACTTCTGAACGTGATCCTGCAAACCTTAACTGGGGTGCGATCGGCGTTGATGTTGCAGTTGAAGCAACAGGTTTATTCTTAACTGATGAAACAGCACGCAAACACATCACTGCTGGTGCGAAAAAAGTCGTATTAACAGGCCCTTCTAAAGATAGCACACCAATGTTTGTACGTGGTGTAAACTTCGGTGCATACGCAGGTCAAGATATCGTGTCTAATGCTTCTTGTACGACAAACTGTTTAGCACCTTTAGCACGTGTTGTTCACGAAACTTTCGGTATTAAAGATGGTTTAATGACCACTGTTCACGCAACCACAGCAACTCAAAAAACGGTTGATGGTCCATCAGCTAAAGACTGGCGCGGTGGTCGTGGTGCATCACAAAACATCATCCCTTCATCTACTGGTGCAGCGAAAGCAGTGGGTAAAGTATTACCAGCATTAAACGGTAAATTAACTGGTATGGCGTTCCGTGTTCCTACTCCAAACGTTTCTGTAGTTGACTTAACTGTAAACTTAGAAAAACCAGCAACTTATGAACAAATCAAACAAGCAATTAAAGATGCAGCGGAAGGTAAAACTTTCAACGGTGAATTAAAAGGCGTTTTAGGTTACACTGAAGATGCTGTAGTTTCTACTGACTTCAACGGTTGTGCTTTAACTTCTGTATTTGATGCTAATGCGGGTATCGCATTAACTGATTCTTTCGTTAAATTAGTATCTTGGTACGATAACGAAACTGGTTACTCAAACAAAGTATTAGACTTAGTTGCACACGTTTACAACTACAAAGGCTAATCAAAATCGCTAAAAAATTAACCGCTCTTTTTAGAGCGGTTTTTTTATTTCCAATTCATTTCACTTAATCAATATTTTTAAATTCTTTATTTCTCATCCAGAGATAAAAATAGAAAATAAATATGTCTATTATTTATTCTATATTCACAAAATAACAACATTTCACTAGATTTTAAATTTATTTCGTTTATATTAGCGTACACTTGTTCGCTCAAATAAGGCTTATATGAATTTAGAACGTCATTTCGTCAATCGAATTCGCCAACAGGCAAAAACTCGTCAAAATGCAACCGCACTTCGCCATAAAATTAATGGCTTATGGAAAGATATTTCGTGGAACGCATTTCAACAACAGCTTGATCAGCTGTCATTAGCTTTTCTTGCTTGTAACATTCAAGCACAAGATAAAATTGCGATTTTTGCACAGAATATGTCACGTTGGACAATCGCAGATATTGCGGCACTTCAAGTCCGCGCTATAACTGTTCCAATTTATGCAACCAATACCGCACAACAAGCTGAATTTATTTTAAATCATGCCGATGTCAAAATTCTGTTTGTCGGTGATCAAGAACAATATGATCAAGCGTTAGAAATTGCGCATCAATGTCCACAATTACAAAAAATTGTGGCCATGAAAGAACAAATTCAATTGAGTGAAAATACTCTTTCTTGCCATTGGGACGATTTAATTAAATTAGGCAAAGCCGAATTTCAGGCTGAATTTGAAACTCGCTTAGCAAATAAAACGATGGATGATTTATTCACGATCATCTACACCTCAGGCACAACAGGTGAACCAAAAGGCGTCATGCTTGATTACAGTAACTTGGCGCATCAACTTGAAGCCCATGATATGGCATTAGATGTTAATCAAGATGAGGTTTCACTTTCTTTTTTACCGTTTAGCCACATTTTTGAGCGTGCTTGGATTGCCTATGTATTACATCGCGGAGCAATTCTTTGCTATCTCGAAGACACCAATCAAGTACGTGAAGCATTAACGGAAGTACGTCCAACCTTTATGTGTGCAGTACCGCGTTTCTATGAAAAAATTTATTCTGCTGTGCTTGATAAAGTTCAAAAAGCGCCTTTTATTCGTCAGATGATTTTCCACTGGGCGATTACAGTGGGACAAAAACGTTTTGATCTTCTCTCTCAAAATAAAAAAGTCCCGTTCTTCTTGCAAAAACGCTATGCATTGGCCGATAAGCTGGTACTTTCTAAACTGCGTTCATTGTTAGGCGGACGAATTAAAATGATGCCTTGCGGTGGCGCAAAATTAGAACCAAGCATTGGGCTTTTCTTCCATAGCATTGGGATTAATATCAAACTCGGTTACGGCATGACAGAAACCACGGCAACCGTTTCTTGTTGGGATGACCATCATTTTAATCCGAATTCTATCGGTAAATTGATGCCAAATGCAGAAGTTAAAATTGGTGAAAATAACGAGATTCTGGTGCGTGGTGGCATGGTAATGAAAGGCTACTATAAAAAACCTGAAGAAACGGCTCAAGCCTTCACTGAAGATGGGTTCTTGAAAACGGGAGATGCGGGTGAATTTGATGCTGAAGGTAATTTATTTATTACCGACCGCATTAAAGAATTGATGAAAACCTCTAACGGTAAATACATTGCACCACAATATATCGAAGGTAAAATCGGTAAAGATAAATTTATCGAGCAAATCGCGATTATTGCTGATGCCAAAAAGTATGTTTCTGCCTTAATCGTACCTTGTTTTGATAGCGTAGAAGAATATGCGAAAAAACTGAATATTAAGTATCAAGATCGCATGGAATTACTCAAACACTCTGAAATTATCAAGATGTTTGAACAGCGTATTGAGAGCCTTCAAAAGGAACTCGCTCACTTCGAGCAAGTGAAGAAATTTACGCTACTCTCTCAAGCATTTAGCGTCAAACTTGGTGAAATCACCCCTACGCTCAAATTACGCCGAAAAGTGATTATGGAACGCTATCATCACATCATTGACTCGATGTATTCCAGCAATAAAGAGAACAAGGAAAATAAAGAATAAAAAAAAGTGCGGTGAATTTTTCACCGCACTTTTTAGTTTAACAAAAATGATTTATTCGACTTCGACCAGCACACCTTCTTGGTGAGGTTTCAATACACCGACCTCACTAAGCTCGATACCGGCTTTTTTCGCAATCTCTAAGATTTCCGCTTCACTTTCAGGTTTAACCGCAATCAATAAGCCACCTGAAGTTTGAGGATCGCAAAGTACCGCCTTTTGATAATCCGTAAGAGGACCGATTTTATGGCCATAGCTTTCAAAGTTACGATTGGTTCCACCTGGTACACAACCTTCAGCAATATAATCCGCTACGCCATCTAATAATTTGATTTTATCAAAATGCACAACCGCATTAAGATTTGAGCCTTCACAGATTTCAGCCAAGTGTCCTAATAAACCAAAGCCAGTGACATCCGTCATGGCGGTTACACCAGCAACTTCCGCAAATTGGCTACCAATCAGGTTCATTTGACACATGGCTGCCGTTGCTAAGCCTTGGTGTTCTGGTTTTAACTTGCCTTTTTTCTCTGCAGTAGTTAGCACACCGATACCTAATGGTTTGGTTAAATAAAGCTTACAATTTGCTTCTGCTGAGGCATTCCGTTTTACACGATCCGTTGCAATCACACCCGTTACAGCTAAACCAAAAATGGGTTCTGGGGCATCAATCGAGTGACCTCCAGCAAGGGAAATCCCCGCTTGATGACAAGCAAAACGGCCACCATCAACTATTTTCTGTGCCACTTCTGCCGGCAATTTATTAATCGGAAAACCTAAAATAGCAATCGCCATAATTGGCTTTCCGCCCATTGCGAAAATATCACTAATGGCATTGGTTGCGGCAATACGGCCAAAATCAAAAGGATCGTCCACAATCGGCATAAAGAAATCCGTGGTACTGATAATTGCAGTACCATTACCAAGATCATAAACCGCTGCGTCATCCGCTGTTTCGTTCCCGACCAATAAATTCGGATCGGTAAATTTTTCGATTTCTGTCTGTAAAATTGTCCCTAACACCTTAGGCGAAATTTTACAGCCTCAACCTGCGCCGTGGCTATATTGTGTTAAACGAATCTCACCCGTCATGCTAAATCCTTACTAAAATCACATACCTTTTAAACTAAAAGTGCGGTCAGAAAATTTGGCGTTTATGACGCCAACTTCTCCACTTTCGCTTGTTTAATCATATTATCGCTGACTTCCAAAATCGTAATTTGCAAGCCATCAATTTCACAAACTGTTCCTTCATCAGGAATATCTTCAAGATGCTCAAGAATCAAACCATTAAAGGTTCGAGCATCTTCTGTATCTAATTCCCAACCGAACATTTTATTTAAATCACGAAGATTTGCTGAGCCTTCAATAATCATTGAACCATCAGATTGATGCACCACTTCTTGCTCAATAGATGGCGCCATGGAAGTGGTGAAATCACCTACAATTTCTTCCAAAATATCTTCAAGTGTGACTAACCCTTTGATATCACCATATTCATCCACCACTAATCCAATACGTTCTTTTTTCGTACGAAAGTTAGCTAATTGCATTTTAAGTGGTGTTCCCTCTGGAATGAAATATACTTCATCCACTGCACGTAATAACGTTTCTTTTGTAAATTCATTCTTTTCTAATAATAGCCGGAAGGCTTCACGTACTCGTAAAATCCCTAGTACTTGGTCATCAAGACTGCCTTTGTATAAGACAATTCGGTTATGGGGTGCATGGTTGAGTTGACGCATAATGGCTTTCCAATCATCGTCAATATCGATTCCGCCAATTTCATTACGTGGCACCATAATATCATCAACGGTAACCGTTTCCATATCTAAAATAGAAAGTAGCATTTGTGGATGCTGTTCATCTGGCGTGGCTTCACCTGCTTCAGAAACGATACTTCTCAGTTCCTCACGACTAATCACCTGTTTTTGCAAATCGAGTTTTAATCCAACCATTCGCATTAAAGTTTTGGTAAAAATATTCATCAACCATACTAATGGATAGAATACTTTTAACAATAACGACAAAATGTGACTTGAAAATAATCCCACTTTCTCTGGGTGCATTGCCGCAACCGTTTTAGGAAATATTTCAGAAAAAACAAGCATCACAAAAGTTAATAAACCTGTTGCGATTGCTACCCCCGCATCACCATATAAACGCATACCAATCATGGTTGCAATAGCTGACGCACTGATATTCACAAGGTTATTAAAGATCAGAATGAAACTTAACAAGGTATCAGGCTTTTCAAGCAGTTTTTCTGCTTTTTGCGCGCCTTTATTGCCTTGTTCCGCCAGAAAGCGAAGACGATATTTATTAAGAGACAGTAGACCAGTTTCCGATCCTGAAAAATAGGCAGATAAAATTAAACAAATAATCAGTGTAATAAATAAAGTACTAAGGGGAATACTATCCAAGGGAAAATCCTTTTGTTCGTTAATCAACAAAAAGTGCGGTTATTTTTTACCGCACTTTTTACTTGTTTTTGATTTTTACTAAATCAAACGACTACTAAAATAGCCAATCGTGAGCAGAATGATACCCGAAATTGCGTAAATAATCATCCTTTTTCCACGCCAGCCTAGTCGCCAATGACCAAAACAAGCTATACCAAAACTAATCCAAGCAAGGAAAGAGAAAATTGCTTTGTGCAGATTTTCTAGGGTCACTGCTTGTAACACATGATAAGTACCCGAAATTAAAGTCAGTGTGAGTAAAACTTCTCCCATCGCAAATAAAAAGAAGAAATGACGTTCTACTGCCATCAATGGTGGAATTGCTGGTGAAAATTGGATTTTACGCTTTTTCAAATTACGGTCTAACCACACCAACTGGATCACATAAAGCGTTGCAATAAAACAAACTGCATAGGTAAACAGCGACAAGCCAATATGGAACAACATCAATGTATTTTGATTAAGCATTTGAATAATGTGGCTTGATAAGAATGTCGCAAAGATTAAGCTAATGATCGAAAAAGCATACACGATTGGTAAAACAAACCACATCGTGGAAACAAGAAACATTGAAAGCGTCGCTAAGGCAGCAATTTAAATGCCAAGATGGCGAAAAAGTGTTTAAAGCCTTATGGGATTTAGGAATTATTCTGCGCGACCAAAATAAAACGTTAAATTTACAAGACTGCATTCGTATCACCGTTGGCACAAAAGAAGAATGTGAACGTGTGGTTGAAGCCATCAAACAAATTAACTAATACACAGGAGAACAGCCCATGCAACCTATTCTTTTCATTGACCGCGATGGTACCTTGATTGATGAGCCAAAAACTGATTTTCAAATTGATAGCCTTGAAAAACTTAAATTCGAGCCGAACGTCATTCCGGCGATGCTGAAATTGAAAGAAAAATACCGTTTTGTGATGGTGTCCAATCAAGACGGGCTAGGCACGGATTCTTTTCCGCAAGAAGATTTCGACAAGCCGCATAACGCCATGATGGCGCTGTTTAAATCGCAAGGCATTGAATTTGACGACGTACTGATTTGCCCGCACAAACCGGAAGATAACTGCGCCTGCCGCAAGCCGAAAACCAAGTTGCTGAAAAAATACATCCAAAAAAACTTGTTCGATCCTGACCGCTCTTTTGTGATTGGCGACCGAGCTACCGACGTACAGTTGGCGGAAAATCTCGGCATTCGCGCACTGCAATATCACCCTGAAAAATTAAACAGGGATCTGATCGCAGAAAAACTGCTCGGCGACCCCATCAGCAACATCGGCAACCGCCCACCTCGCTACGCAGAAATCGCCCGCAAAACTAAAGAAACAGACATCAAGGTTCAAGTATGGTTGGACGAAACGGGCGTGAACCAAATCAGTACGGGTGTGGGCTTTTTCGACCACATGCTCGATCAAATCGCTACCCACGGCGGTTTCCGCATGAACGTACAATGCAACGGCGATTTGTGGATCGACGAACACCATACAGTGGAAGATACTGCCCTCGCTCTCGGGCAAGCATTGAAACAAGCCCTTGGCGACAAACGCGGCATCGCCCGCTTCGGCTTTGTGCTCCCGATGGATGAATGCCGCGCCGAATGCGCCTTAGATTTATCCGGCAGACCTTGGATCAAATTCAACGCCAAATTCAAACGGGACAAAGTGGGCGATTTCAGCACAGAACTCACCGAACACTTCTTCCAATCCCTTGCGTTCTCGCTACTCGCCACGCTACACTTAAAAGCCATCGGCGACAACGACCACCATAAAATTGAAAGTTTGTTTAAAGTGTTTGGGCGGACGTTGAGACAGGCGGTGAGAATTGAGGGGGAGGAGTTGCCGAGTAGTAAGGGCGTGTTATGATTTGTAGGGCTGGCCCTGTGCCCGTCCGAAATTACTAATTTTGAGAATTTTTTTAGAAATTGATCTTTTAAAACCATAAATAGGAAACTTAAAAATGCAAGTAGAGACTGAAATAGATGGGAAAATACGAGGATTAATAGAATCTGATATCAGTAAAAAATCTAATAGGAGATGTTGTAGTGCTCGAGGATTATTTGGGATAGAGTGCAGTAAAAAAATTATAGAATCTCATACGTTATCAAAAAGTGGTTCTTTAAAGACAATTATGAATAAACAAAATAAAGTATGTGGGATTAATTTAACCTTTAATGCTTTAGAAAAAAATGGTGGCTATTTTGATATTTCTGAGTTTGGTATAAATAAAGCATCTACTTTTAAGGGATTTTGCTCTGAGCATGATAAAAAATTATTTTCTATCTTTGAAGATAGTCCCATTATTCCCACTAAGGAACAATTATGCATGCTATCTTACAGAGGTATATGTAGGGAATTGTATACAAAAGAAAATGAATCAAATACAGGATTATTACATAATATGTGTGATTTTTCTGTGTTTTCTGATTCTCCAATATTACCTATAGTAAAAAATATAATCTCAAAGAGAGATGAACTGTTGGGTATAGGATTAACAGAAATTAAAAATACTTATCATGAATTAAATAATATTATTTCAAATAATAGGTTTGACGATCTTGAATATTTCGTAATAAGTTTATCATATCCGTCAAAAGTGCTATGTAGTGGTGCAATTGTTCCAGATAGGGATTTTAATAATAAAATTCTTAAAGATTTATCTAATAAAAATGAAAAGGCGGAACATCTTTTTTTTAATATTATAAATTATGAAGATAGAGGTATGTGTATTTTTTCTTGGATTAAGAAAGAAGAGAATAAATATTTCTATGATTTTATTAAGACATTAGTTCAGCGGAAGCATAGAATTGAAGATAATCTTGTGAATTTTGTATTTTCTTATTTTGAAAATACGTACTTTTCTCCTGATTGGTGGAAGGGGCTTACAGAAGAGAAAAAGAATGAAATACAAAGAAAGATAATGGAATATGACGGATGTCATAATTTGGCTGAACATAAGATAAAAAATTATTTAGCTTTTAAAATAGATAAATATAATTATTTAAAATAAGTGAGATTTACAGTGACCAATATCACAATCATCAACACCGGCTGCGCTAACCTCTCCTCCGTCAAATTCGCCTTTGACCGCTTGGGTTATCGCGCTGAAATTACGCGAGATA
Organism: Haemophilus sp. SZY H53; assembly: GCF_054332375.1. Taxonomy (NCBI): domain Bacteria; kingdom Pseudomonadati; phylum Pseudomonadota; class Gammaproteobacteria; order Pasteurellales; family Pasteurellaceae; genus Haemophilus; species Haemophilus sp. SZY H53. The sequence continues at coordinate 214,116 of NZ_JBTGNV010000003.1, read as the reverse complement.
TTCACAAAATCCAAGCTGCCGATAAATTGTTGTTGCCCGGTGTGGGCACGGCGATGGCAGCGATGCGGAATTTGCAGGAGCGCAAGCTAATTGATTGCATCCGCAACGCCACCCAACCGATGCTCGGTATTTGCTTGGGTATGCAGCTGATGACCAAATTTTCTACCGAAGGTAATGTGGCAACGCTCGGCTTAATGAACGGGCAGACGAATCTTATCCCTGACAGTGGGTTGCCGTTGCCGCACATGGGCTGGAACAAGGTGCGTTATATGCCAGACCATCCGCTGTTTGCCGGCATAGAACAATACAGCCATTTTTATTTCGTACACAGCTACGCCGTGCAACCCAATGAAAACACAATTGCGACAAGCTGTTACGGCATGTACTTCTCCGCTGCCATTGCCAATAAAAATTTCTACGGCGTACAGTTCCACCCGGAACGCTCGGGCAAAAACGGCGCGATGTTGTTGAGGAATTTTGTGGAGAATATTTGATTTTTCGATCGGGGTCGGAAAGTTGAGATAGTGTAATTGCCGTTTCTTTCCGCCTAGGGTAACAAGTTACCCTAGGTTAAGCATAATTCTACCCTGTTAGGGTAGTAGTTAGAGGAAAGAATGAGTTATACACGTTTGTTTTATCATATTATTTTTCGAACTAAACACGGTGTTCATGCTATTAATGAGGAAAATGAACAGGTTTTATACCGTTATATTTGGGGATTTGTAAAGGAACATAGCTCTATTTTATATCGAATTAATGGGATGCCAGATCATCTTCATTTATTTGTAGAGCTACACCAAACAATTTCAGTTGCTGAATTTGTGCGTAAATTAAAGAAAGCAACACATCTATTTTTAGACGCAAATAAAGACTTATTTCCTGATTTTACAGCATGGTCTGTTGGATATTGTGCATTAAGTTATGGTGAATTAGAGAAAAATAAGATCATCAACTATATTAAAAATCAAAAGGTACATCATCAGACAAGCGATTTTAAAAATGAAATGAAAACATTATTTCAAAATGAAGGAATTAAATTTAATCCCACGTTTTTTGAAGACAATCTATAACTGCCCTAACGGGGCAGAATCATGCCTAACCTAGGGGTAACTGGTTACCCTAGGCACATAAGACAGCCCAACAGGAGGATAGAAAATATATGCAATCCATCATCCCCGCCCTCGATCTTATCGACGGGCACGTTGTCCGCCTGCATCAGGGCGATTATGCGCAACAGACCACTTACAGCGATAATCCTATTGAGCAGTTCGCAAGCTATATTCAACAAGGCGCGCAGCAGTTGCATTTGGTGGATTTAACCGGTGCGAAAGATCCGTCCAAAAGGCAGACCGCACTTATCGGCAAGATTATCGCCGCCACACAAAGCAAGATTCAGGTGGGCGGAGGGATTCGTACCGAACAGGACGTCGCTGATTTGCTGGCGGTGGGCGCGAACCGCGTGGTGATTGGTTCTACGGCGGTGACACAACCCGATATGGTACAAGGCTGGTTTAACAAATATGGCGCGGAGAAATTCGTGTTGGCGTTAGACGTGCGCATTGAAAACGGGCAGAAATTGGTGGCGATTAAAGGTTGGCAGGAAACCAGCGCGCTGCCCCTTGAAAACGTTGTGGAAAACTACCGCACTTTTGGCTTGCAACATGTGCTTTGCACCGACATTTCCCGCGACGGCACACTGGCGGGTTCCAACTGCATCTTTACCGTGAAGTGTGCGCTAAGTTTCCGGACGTGCAGTTCCAGTCTTCCGGCGGCATCGGTTCGCTAGCGGATATTGAAGCTCTCAAAGGCACAGGCGTGGCGGGCGTGATTGTGGGTCGCGCGTTGTTAGAAGGCAAATTTAATGTAGCGGAGGCAATCGAATGTTGGCAAAACGGATAATTCCTTGTTTGGACGTACGCGACGGGCAGGTGGTGAAAGGCGTGCAGTTTCGTAATCATGAAATCATCGGCGACATCGTGCCGTTGGCGCAACGTTATGCGCAGGAAGGCGCGGACGAGCTGGTGTTCTATGACATTACCGCCTCTTCGGACGGTCGCACCGTGGATAAAAGCTGGGTGGAACGCGTGGCGCAAGTCATCGACATTCCGTTCTGCGTAGCGGGCGGTATTAAAACCATCGCAGACGCGGAACAGATTTTTGCTTTCGGTGCAGATAAAATCTCCATTAATTCTCCCGTCCTTGCCGACCCTGATTTAATTTCCCGCTTGGCAGAACGTTTCGGTGTGCAGGCTATCGTGGTGGGCGTTGACAGCTGGTTCGAGCACGAAACGGGCAAATATTGGGTGAACCAATACACCGGCGATGAAAAACGCACCCGACAAACCAATTGGCAGCTGTTAGATTGGGTGGCAGAAGTACAACAACGCGGCGCAGGCGAAATCGTGTTAAATATGATGAACCAAGACGGTGTACGTAACGGCTATGATTTAGCGCAACTGAAACTGGTGCGCCAAGTTTGCCATGTCCCGCTTATGGCCTCCGGCGGCGCGGGCGAAATGGTGCATTTCCGTGATGCTTTTATTGATGCCAACGTGGATGGCGCTTTAGCCGCGAGCGTGTTCCATAAGCAGATTATTAATATCGGCGAATTGAAGGATTATTTGGCACGGGAAGGCGTGGAAGTACGGCGATAACACAAAAAAGTGCGGTCGTTTTTGGACGTGTTTTTTGTATTGAATTTTATTTTTTTTGCTCTTAATATTCTTCTTGCCAGTTGGTTTTTTGTTATAGCTTTAAGGAGACAATTCTATGGATAAAAAAGATAAATTTCATTTTGAAATTTTAAAACGAAGTGCATTAGGTGATCAAAATGCATTTGATAAAATAGCGTTAGCATTTGATTTTGACGAAAGTCAAATTGATACACTATGCGATGTCCTTGAGGAATTTGAACAAAAAGAGTTTCGTTATGGTGAATTGGAACAGCGATTGAAAGAAACTTTAGGGTTGAATTACCAAAATCTTAAATTAATTATTCATTATCTATATGAAGATCATAGATATACAGATGTAATTGGTTCATATCTAAGAAGTAATAAAGATATTATGGGTAATCTCTCTATAGAGTATAATTCTATTGCGAAAGAACTTGGTATTTAGAGTAGGAATATAAATGAAAAAACAAGAAATCAACTGGCAAAAAATCAACAACCTCCTCCCCGTTATCGTGCAACACGCGACGACGTGCGAAGTGCTGATGCTCGGGTATATGAATCCGGAGGCGTTGGAGAAAACCTTGGCGGAGAAGAAAGTAACGTTCTTTTCCCGTACGAAGAATCGCCTGTGGACAAAGGGGGAAACCTCAGGACATTTTTTGAATGTCGTGGATATGAGCTTGGACTGTGACAATGACACCTTGTTAATTTTAGCCAACCCTATCGGCGCAACCTGCCATACTGGAGAAGACAGTTGCTTTCATCGATTTCACGCCTGTTTACCGGGCATGAATCATAAGAAAATCCAACGTTTAATGCGAGAGCTTGAACTTCAAGTGCGGGTAAGAAAAAGCAAAAAATTGACGACTTATCGAGGGACGATTGGCCATATCGCGCCCAATCATCTAGAACGCCATTTTAGTGCTACCAAGCCGAACCAAAAGTGGGTAACGGATGTGACCGAGTTTAAAGCAAAAGATGGTAGTAAAGTCTAATTATCCCCAATATTAGATTTATTTAACAATGAGATAGTCTCATATACCCTCAGTTATTCCCCAAACTGGGCACAGGTGGAGAAAATGTTAAAGATAGCGGTTAAGCGATTAAATAAAACAAGTGGTAGCATTTTACATTCAGACCAAGGCTGGCAATATCAGATGGCGGCTTATCGTCAAATTCTTGCTGAGCACGGCATCATACAAAGTATGTCAAGGAAAGGAAACTGTTTGGATAATGCCGCAATGGAGAGTTCCTTTGGACGATTAAAAACGGAATGCTTTTATGGTTGGGAGTTTAATACACGAGAGGAGATAGTTAATGCGGTAAGGGATTATTTGGATTACTATAATCATCGACGGATTCAACTAAAATTAAAAGGACTGAGTCCGATACAATATCGTCTTCAGTCCTTATGTGAATAGTCCAGATTTTTGGGACAGATCAGGCGTTTATTTATTCGAACCCTCTGGGTGCAGGCCAATTCTCTGATGGCGTTCTTGCAATTTTGCAATCACATCCGCCCATGCCTGTCCTTGATGGTGCAACAACACGGTTAAGTGATAGACCAAATCCGCCGCTTCGCTGAGGGTTTCTGGTTTATCTTGTGAAACGGCAGCTAGCGCCGTTTCTACCGCTTCTTCTCCCACTTTTTGGGCGATTTTCTTAATGCCTTTGCTGTGCAGTGTTGCAGTGTAAGAGCTAGCCGGATCGGAGTTTTTCTTATCTGCTAAATGTTGTTCAAGCTGGGCGAACCATGTCCAATGGCTGGTGCCTTGTTGGGTAACCCGTCGGTAACCGTAATCAGGATGCTTTACTTTAATCTGGATAATCGCGGCTTTAAGTCCTTTATCCTTATCTGGCTTAACCTGGCGTCGAGCAAAAAACGTACTGCGCGCTAAGCCTGCAATACCTAATAGATATTTTAGGGGATAATAGTCTCTTAACTTTTGGATAATTTCCGCTGCCTTGCTTCTTCCTGAAGTCTGAGCTTTCTCAACTCCTTTAGGTAAGCGACCTCCGCTTCAAGCTATAAAATTCTCAGGCGCAAGCGGTCTTCTTCTGTTTTGGGTGGAGGAGGCATTCTGGCATATTTAGGTTTCATTGGCGGTCGTCCTGATGGTTTATAAGGAATAAGCCCTTTTATGCCACTTTTTTTCAAAGCGTTTCAACCAGGTTCCGACTAATGTGTCAGAGGGGATATTGTAAAAACGAGCGGCTTCTCGAATGCTCATTTTTCCTTTTAGAATAGGTTGAAGGACCTGTAATTTAAATGCTATTGTGTAGTGTTTACCCATAAAAAATCTGCACCTCAATTGTTGGTTGTTTAGTCCAACTTTTGGGTTGCAGATTTTTACCTGTTCTTTGATTCTTGCTAAATCAAACGGCTACCAAAATAGCCAATCGTGAGCAGAATGATACCCGAAATTGCGTAAATAATCATCCTTTTTCCACGCCAGCCTAGTCGCCAATGACCAAAACAAGCTATACCAAAACTAATCCAAGCAAGGAAAGAGAAAATTGCTTTGTGCAGATTTTCTGGGGTCACGGCTTGCAACACATGATAAGTACCCGAAATTAAAGTGAGTGTCAGTAATGCTTCCCCCATCGCAAATAAACAGAAGAAATGACGTTCTACTGCCATCAATGGCGGAATAGCTGGTGAAAATTGAATTTTACGCTTTTTCAAATTACGGTCTAACCACACCAATTGGATCACATACAACGTTGCAATAAAACACACCGCATAGGTAAAGAGCGACAAACCAATATGGAATAACATCAAGGTATTTTGATTCAGCATTTGAATGATATGGCTTGATAAGAATGTTGCCAAAATCAAACTAATGATTGAAAACGAATATACTATTGGCAAAACAAACCACATGGTAGAGACAAGAAACATTGAAAGCGTTACTAATACCGAAATAATTACACTCATTAAGGAAGCTATTTCCAGTAGTGTAAATGTTTTCCCTGATACTAAATGCTCTAATAGCGGCAAAGTAGTAATAACATGCAGTACGATTGCCGAAAGTGAGGTTAGAAAAAATGGAACTTTACGCTGGCTCAACTTTCCTTCTGATGAATTCATCAAAAACGGGGCAATCAACAATAGACTAAGAATGTAAAAAATAATCGAAAAAAGGGCAAACCACATAATGCATTCTCTTTACTAGGAATTATTCTTATTTTAACGGATCTTTTCTGTAGATCGCTAGAATTTTATTTGAAATGATGAAAAACGCCCAAATTTCGGTATAATCACGACAATTTTTAAAAAAAAAACAGGATTTAAAATGTTTGAGAGTTTATCGGATCGACTTTCCAAAACGCTACGCAACATTAGCGGGAAAGGGCGTTTAACTGAAGATAATATTAAAGAAACCCTACGCGAAGTGCGTATGGCATTGTTAGAAGCTGACGTTGCTTTACCTGTCGTACGTGAATTTATCGCTAAAGTAAAAGAAAGCGCGTTAGGCGAAGAAGTCAATAAAAGCTTAACACCTGGCCAAGAATTCTTAAAAATCGTTCAGAGCGAACTTGAAAAAGCCATGGGTGAAGCCAATGAGAGCTTAAACCTCGCAACACAACCACCCGCAGTTATTTTAATGGCGGGCTTACAAGGTGCGGGTAAAACCACCAGCGTAGGTAAATTAGCAAAATTCTTACGCGAACGTCATAAAAAGAAAGTCCTTGTAGTCTCTGCCGACGTATATCGTCCTGCGGCAATCAAACAGCTTGAAACCTTAGCTCAATCTGTTGGCGTGGATTTTTTCCCATCTGATGTTAAACAAAAACCGGTAGAGATTGCAAAAGCAGCACTTGCTGACGCCAAACTCAAATTCTACGATGTTTTAATCGTGGATACGGCTGGTCGCTTACACGTTGATAGCGAGATGATGGATGAAATTAAGCAAGTTCATGCGACATTAAATCCAATCGAAACTCTCTTCACCGTTGATGCAATGACCGGTCAAGATGCGGCAAATACAGCAAAAGCCTTCAATGAAGCCTTGCCACTTACTGGGGTTATCTTAACCAAAGTGGATGGGGATGCACGTGGCGGTGCGGCGTTATCGATTCGTCAAATCACCGGCAAACCAATTAAATTCCTTGGGGTGGGCGAAAAAACAGAAGCCCTCGAGCCATTCCATCCTGATCGTGTAGCGTCGCGTATTTTGGGCATGGGTGATGTGCTTTCCCTTATCGAAGATCTTGAACGTTCTGTGGATCGCGAAAAAGCGGAAAAAATGGCACAGAAATTCAAGAAAGGCGATGATTTCACCCTAGACGATTTCCGTGAACAACTCCGTGAAATGAAAAAAATGGGCGGTATGATGTCGATGCTTGAAAAATTACCGGGTGCAAAAAACTTACCGGATCATGTCAAAAATCAAGTAGATGACAAAATGTTCATCAAAATGGAAGCAATCATTAATTCCATGACCTTAAAAGAACGTGCTAATCCAGACATTATCAAAGGATCTCGCCGTCGTCGTATTGCATTAGGTTCTGGCACACAAGTGCAAGATGTGAATAAGTTACTAAAACAATTTGACGAAATGCAACGTATGATGAAAAAAATGCGCAAAGGCGGAATGGCGAAAATGATGCGCGGCATGCAAGGCTTAATGGGCGGAGGCGGTTTAGGTGGCCTCAGTGGTTTAGGCGGCATGTTTAAACGTTAATTTGTTTATAAAAATCAACCTATAAAATCAAATGGATCAATAAACAATATTCTGAGTTCTGTATGACACAGAACTCGTTCTTTTGACTTAGAATGAATTTATTTTTGAGAACCAGTGCGGTCAAAAAATTGACTGTTTTTTGACTTCTCGACAAAATATTCATCGCTACTTACTTCAATGAAGCAAAAACGCCCGACTCTACAAGATATTGCCGACCATCTAGGCATGACTAAAATGACGGTAAGCCGTTATTTACGTAATTCTAATTCTGTTGCGAAAGAGACTCAGAAACGTATTGCGGTGGCAATTGAACAGTTTGGTTATATTCCTAATCGTGCGCCAGAAATTTTGTCTAATGCAAAGAGTAAAGCGATTGGTGTACTGCTCCCCTCCTTAACAAATCATGTATTTGCAGATGTATTAAAAGGCATTGAGCAAGTTGCCGATATTGCAGGTTATCAGACGATGCTTGCACACTATGGATATAGTGTAAAAAAAGAAGAAGAACGTATCGAAAGTTTACTTTCCTATAATGTGGATGGATTAATCTTATCTGAAAACTACCACTCTTTACGTACCCTTAAAATGATTGAAATCGCCAATATTCCAGTCATTGAAATCATGGATAGTTCCCAACCTGGCATTCAACAAGTCATTGGTTTTGATAACGTTGCTGCGGCACAAGCTATGGTAGAAACCATGATTCAGCGTGGTTATAAAAATATCGTCTATTTCACAGCAAGAATGGATAAACGAACCCAATTAAAAATGCAAGGTTATGAACAAGCCATGAAAAAATATGGGTTAGAACCTTATAGCTTGATTACTGAAGCCGCATCTTCTTTCACATTGGGTGGAAAACAGCTACGTAAAATTTTAGAAGAACGTCCTGAAACAAACGGTGTCTTTTGTACAAATGATGACTTAGCAATTGGTGCATTATTTGAATGCCAGCGATTAGGTATTGCTGTGCCTCAACAGATTGCAATTGCAGGGTTTCATGGACATGACGTAGGCTTTTCGGTCACACCTCAGCTCGCAACGGTTATGACTCCTCGTTTAGAAATTGGCAAACTTGCCGCACAAGAATTGTTAGTAAGACTCAATAATGAGCCACTAAAAGAGAAAATAATTGATCTAGGGTTTAAAATCCATTTAGGTGAAAGCATATAAGCTGTGCGATCAAAAAAATACCAACATTTTGACCGCACTTCTTTTACTTTAGATCAGAGGTTTTAATACCTCAACACAACGTTCAATTACTTGCTCAAAACTTCCAGAAATATCCACATGAATAACATCTGATTCATCTTGACCTGGCACTTCCAGCGTCTCAAACTGACTTTTTAGCATATCAGTTTTCATATAATGCCCTTTACGCTGTTTCATGCGCTCAAGTACCAGTTCAAAAGAGCCTTCTAAAAATAAGAACTTCACATTTCCATTTCCTTCACGAATGAGATTGCGGTATTTTTTCTTTAGTGCAGAACAAATAATGATCCCCACTTCACTTTTTCGTTCTAGACTAAATGCTGCATCACGAATACGCTCCAACCAAGGTGCGCGATCTTCATCATTTAACGGATGCCCCTCTCCCATTTTGATGATATTCGCTCTAGGATGAAGATCATCACCATCAATTAACTTTATTCCTAAACGATGAGCCACCTCTGTTCCTACGGAGGTTTTACCCGTACTTGATACGCCCATTAGAATAAAACTTTTTCCCATATTTTCTTGTTTATGACTCATCATACACCTCTGCAAATTTTCATTTACCATACTCTAATTACAAACAAAATGTTACTGGTAACATTTTATTTTGTGATTAATATCACAAAATAAATTCATAATCATAATTAACCGCACTTTTAAAGATAAAAATTATGTGAATGAGATCACAATTTTGAAAAGTCATCGTTTACCAAATGTTAAATCAAGCGTATGTTACGGGTAACAATTCTATTTGGAGAACAACCATGCTCATTGCAATTATGATCGTAGCAATCTTATTGCTCCTTTTACTTATTATTAAATTCAAAGTTCATGCTTTTGTGGCATTAATTATTGTGAGTTTACTTACCGCTCTGGCGGCTGGGATTCCGGTGGAAAAAATTCTGCCAACCTTGCTTGGTGGATTTGGCAATACGCTTGCGGCAGTTGCCTTATTAGTAGGTTTAGGTGCAATGATTGGTCGGCTTCTTGAAATTACTGGCGGAGCAAAAGTGCTTGCCGACACGTTAATTAATAAATTTGGTGAGAAAAAAGCACCACTTGCATTAGGTATTGCTGCATTACTCTTTGGTTTTCCTATTTTCTTTGATGCAGGCCTTGTCGTAATGCTACCTATCATCTTCAGTGTCGCAAAACGGTTTGGTGGTTCTGTCTTACGCTATGCTTTTCCCGTTGCAGGAGCATTTGCTGTAATGCACGCTTTTTTACCACCACATCCAGGCCCTGTTGCATCTGGTGATTTATTAGGCGTGAACATTGGTTTATTGGTCATTGTTGGCTTAGTTTGTGCAATTCCAACATGGTATATTGGGACTTACTTATTTAGTCTATTCATCAGTAAAAAAATTCACGTTGATTTACCAAAAGCATTCTTAAATGCCGTCGCAATCAGTGAAACCTCTGTGCAAAATCCGCCAAGCTTTACCCGTGTAATAACGATCTTATTACTACCTATTCTTTTGATCTTATTAGACACGGGTTTAAACACATTAAGCGTGGCAAAAATAATTGACGGTTCACAAACCTGGGTTGAAGCACTGCGCTTAATTGGTAAAACGCCTGTTGCCTTACTAATCACTTTAATTATTTCCATTTTGTTATTAAAAGAACAGCGTAGCTATGAACAAATTGAAAAAATTTGTGATAATGCCTTAGGTCCAATTTGCTCTATCGTGCTCGTTACTGGTGCAGGCGGAATGTTTGGAGGTGTATTACGTGCCAGTGGTATTGGTGATGTATTATCTACGATGCTTTCCAATACCGGAATGCCAATCATTGTTGCCGCTTTCGTTATCGCCATGGTAATGCGTGTCGCACAAGGTTCTGCAACTGTTGCTTTAACTACGGCTGCTGCACTAATTTCGCCTACCGTTGCTGCGGCAACTGACTTGAGCCAATTTGATCTTTGCTTCATTGTAATCGCTATTGCATCAGGTGCAACAGTGCTTTCTCACGTAAATGATTCAGGTTTCTGGCTGATCAGCCGTTTCTTAGAAATGGATACAAAAACGACATTAAAAACGTGGACATTACTAGAGACATCTATCGGTATTGTGGGCTTTATTATTGCATTAATTGGAAGCCTGCTCTTCTAATCTTTGAATATCACTTATTCACTGAAATTATTCATTCTCGTTCTGAGCCTTGCTACAGCAGGGCTCAGCCGCTCACATGCCTATTCCACTGCTAATTTTACCGTTCACTTGTTCGGGGAATTAAAGCTTAAATCTTGTCTGCATCACTCAAAAAAATAAACAACTTTTTCAATTAAATTTTTCATTACCATAGTAAATTACTCAGTTTTAGGTAATATTTTGATTGCACAATACCATATATAATTACTCAGGTATTTTACCTTGCGTAAAATGTCGCTTTAGATGAACATTCTTAGCATGTAATCATCGAGCATCCAATTTTATAATAATCTAGGAGTGATAAAATGGGACAGTATAAAAAGTTCTGGTACCTATTAGTCGCCGTATTAATTGGAGCATTCTCCATTCTCGGTTACTATGGGTTTGAAGTGTATCGTGAAGCACCACCAATTCCGCAACAATATGTTTCAGAATCAGGTGAAAAAGTGATTACTCACGATGAAATTTTACATGGTCAAACTGCTTGGCAAACCACTGGTGGTATGCAAGTAGGTTCTATTTGGGGGCATGGTGCATACCAAGCGCCTGACTGGACTGCAGATTGGCTTCACCGTGAATTAACTAACTGGTTGGATATTACAGCGAACCAAGAATTTGGTAAAAACTTTGCTGATTTAAATGATGAACAGCAAACGTTATTAAAAGCGCGTTTAACCAAAGAATATCGTGGTAGCAAAGTTGAAAACGGTACTGTTGTGCTTTCAAATACCCGTTTAGCGGCAATGGAAAAAACTGCACAATACTACATTTCTTTATACGGCGATGATCCTGCCACTAAAGTCACTCGTGAACACTTTGCGATGAAGGATAATACCCTCCCTGACTTACAAGCACGTAAAGACTTAACTAAATTCTTCTTCTGGACAGCATGGACTGCCTCTGCAGAACGTCCAAATACAAATGCAAGTTATACTAACAATTGGCCACATGAGCCATTAATCAATAACGTGCCAACACCAGAAAACGTGATTTGGTCTATTGCGAGTGTGGTATTCCTCATTGCAGGTATTGGTTTTGTTGTATGGATTTGGTCATTCAAAAAACGTGAAGATGAAAAAGAACCACCAATGCCTGAGTTCGATCCACTCACAAAATTACAACTTACGCCTTCTCAACGCGCATTAGGTAAATATCTCTTTACGGTGCTTGCATTATTCTTACTGCAAGTGAATTTAGGGGCGATTGTTGCTCACTATACTGTTGAAGGTCAAGAATTCTATGGTATTGATATCTCTCAATACTTACCTTATTCATTAGTGCGTACATGGCATATTCAAGCGGCATTATTCTGGATTGCAATGGCATTCTTAGCTGGCGGTTTATTCCTAGCACCGATCATCAATGGTGGTAAAGATCCGAAATTCCAAAAATTGGGCGTGGATGTTTTATTCTGGGCATTAGTGGTATTAGTCGTCGGTTCATTCACTGGTAGCTATTTAGCAATTGCACATATTCTTCCAGAAGAATGGAGCTTCATGTTCGGTCACCAAGGCTATGAGTTCATTGACTTAGGTCGTTTCTGGCAAGCGGTGAAATTCGCAGGCATCTTATTCTGGTTAGTCTTAATGCTTCGCGGTACAGTGAATGCATTCAAACAACCTGGTGATAAAAACTTATTGGCATTATTCTTCGCCTCAGTAATTGCGATCGGTTTATTCTATGGCCCAGCATTATTCTATGGCGAGCACACTCACATTTCTGTGATGGAATACTGGCGTTGGTGGGTAGTTCACCTATGGGTAGAAGGCTTCTTTGAAGTATTCTCTGTCGCGGCACTCTCATTCATTTTTGTAAGTTTAGGTTTAGTTTCACGTCGTACTGCAACTGTGGCAACCATTACTGAAGCGGCGTTATTCTTAATCGGTGGTATCCCTGGTACGTTCCACCACCTATACTTCGCAGGTGCAACTACACCAATTATCGCAGTAGGTGCGTCATTCTCTGCACTTGAAGTGGTTCCATTAGTGTTATTAGGTCATGAAGCTTGGGAACACTGGGAAATGCAACAAAAAACACCTTGGATGGAACGTTTAAAATGGCCTCTTTACTGCTTCGTAGCCGTAGCGTTCTGGAATATGTTAGGTGCTGGCGTATTTGGTTTCTTAATCAACCCACCAATTTCGCTTTACTATATCCAAGGCTTGAACACCACTGCCGTTCACGCTCACGCAGCATTATTCGGTGTGTATGGTTTCTTAGCGTTAGGTTTCGTGTTCTTAATTGCTCGTTATTTACGTCCAGATACACCATTTAACGATAAGTTAATGAAATGGGGATTCTGGTTATTAAATGGCGGTTTAGTATTAATGATCGTATCAAGCTTATTACCAATCGGTATTATTCAAGGTTATGCAAGTATCTCTGAAGGCTTATGGTATGCACGTAGTGAAGAATTTATGCAACAACCATTATTCGATACCTTACGTTGGGTTCGTTTAGGTGGTGATGTAGTATTCATCTTCGGTGCACTCGCCTTCTTCTGGCAAATCTTTACGATGATTTTCTTCAAACCGAAAAATAGCTAGCCTCCTCATCACATAAAAGCAACCAAAATTTTGGTTGCTTTTATTTGTTAAATATTCGTTAATTTTCTAACCGTAATTTGATCCACATCAAATCTTTTACCCTCTTTTAAGTATAAAAAAATTCTTAGTTAGATCTATACTACTTGCACCTTCAACTTTTTTTATAAAATATCAACATGAGTGAGAATCCATTTAAAGCACACTGGTCATCAAAAGGTAATACCCTATGCTTAGGGCATTGGAACATTACTTATCTTGGCCTTCCCATTGTCCTACCCATAGAGCGCCATGATAAAGATATGGGGACAAATAATATCTATAATTTCATGGATCCTGATGATGAACTTTATCGTGAGGGATTAACAGAAGATGATTGGATTGTAGAAAATATTGATTGGTTATCTGATGTATTTATTGAACACAATATTCCATTAGAAGAAGAAACCATACGAGCATTTTACCGTGCTGTCAACAAAGAGGATTGGCGATGTGGTAGCTGTGGCGGGTGCATTTAGTTAAAGTGCGGTCATTTTCATTACTCTTTTTTATAAAAAAATATTTATAATAAAACCACTAGTTAACTTTTTATTTAAACTATATAATTTGTCGATTTGTTTTTTAAAAGGGAGAAAAAAGATGAAACTTGTTGAAGTAAAACACCCGCTCGTTAAGCATAAATTAGGCGTGATGCGTGAAGCTGAGATTGACACTAAGAAATTCCGTGAACTTGCAACCGAAATTGGTAGTTTACTAACTTATGAGGCGACCGCAGACCTTGAAACAGAAAAAGTGACCATCAATGGTTGGAATGGCCCTGTTGAAATAGAACGTATTAAAGGTAAAAAAGTCACTGTTGTACCAATTTTACGTGCGGGGCTAGGAATGATGGATGGCGTCTTAGAACATGTTCCAAGCGCACGAATTAGTGTAGTAGGAATTTACCGAAATGAAGAAACGCTTGAGCCAGTCCCTTACTTCCAAAAACTCGCCAGTGATTTAAATGAACGTCTAGCTATCGTTGTAGATCCAATGCTTGCAACAGGTGGCTCTATGATTTCCACTATTGATTTGTTAAAAGCAAAAGGTTGCCAACATATCAAAGTATTAGTATTAGTGGCAGCACCAGAGGGAATTAAAGCGTTAGAGCAAGCCCATCCAGATATTGAACTTTATTGCGCATCTATTGATGATCACTTAAATGAACAAGGCTACATCATTCCTGGCTTGGGTGATGCGGGTGACAAAATTTTTGGAACAAAATAATCTTCTTATCATAGGACGGCATGTATTGCCGTCTTTTTTCCGTGCGTGAAAACATAACGCTAAAAACAGCAGATAAAACCGACCGCACTTTCAGTTAATTCAAACAGTGAGTTGAAACTAAATGAGTCATCAAGCTACAGCACCTGTTGAGGTGCAAAATATTGGCAAACAAGCGTTTGTCGGCTTACAAATGTTATTTGTTGCCTTTGGTGCATTGGTATTAGTACCTTTAATCACAGGCCTAAATGCAAATACCGCATTACTCACCGCTGGTATTGGTACATTACTATTCCAACTTTGTACTGGCAAACAAGTGCCCATCTTTCTAGCGTCTTCTTTTGCCTTCATTGCACCAATTCAATATGGTGTACAAACTTGGGGAATTCCCGCAACAATGGGTGGGCTTGCTTGTGCGGGCTTAGTCTATTTTGCACTATCAACCTTAGTGAAATTGCGCGGTAGTGCTGCACTTGAGCGTATCTTCCCACCTGTTGTTGTAGGCCCAGTAATTATCATTATTGGTATGGGACTTGCCCCCGTTGCTGTTGATATGGCATTGGGCAAAAACAGTACATATAGCTATGAACATTCGGTGTTGGTTTCTATGATTACCTTGGTCACAACTCTCTCTGTTGCGGTATTTGCAAAAGGCATGATGAAACTGATTCCAATTATGTTTGGTATTGTTGCCGGCTATGTGGTTTGTTTATTCCTAGGATTAATTAACTTCCAACCTGTTTTAGATGCAAAATGGTTTGAATTACCTCAGTTAACCAAACCAGAATTTAATTTAGAAGCCATTCTTTATATGCTACCGATTGCTATCGCACCAGCCGTTGAACATGTGGGTGGTATTATGGCAATCAGTTCTGTAACTGGTAAAGATTTCCTTAAAAAACCAGGCTTACACCGCACCTTATTAGGCGATGGTATCGCAACAGCTGCGGCTTCATTAGTAGGCGGTCCACCAAATACTACTTATGCTGAAGTAACGGGTGCTGTAATGCTAACCCGCAACTTCAATCCAAATATTATGACTTGGGCTGCGGTATGGGCGATTGCAATTTCCTTCTGTGGAAAAGTAGGCGCATTCCTTTCTACTATCCCAACCATCGTAATGGGTGGCATTATGATGTTAGTATTCGGTTCGATTGCCGTTGTCGGGATGAGTACCTTAATTAAAGGTAAAGTGGATGTAACTGAACCTCGCAACCTTTGCATCATTTCTGTGGTGATGACTTTCGGGATCGGTAATATGTTTGTCAACGTCGGCGATGCTGTTTCCCTAAAAGGTATCAGCCTTTGCGCTATCGTCGCGATTGTACTGAACTTGATTTTGCCAAAAGCAAAAAATGAAGTAGAATAAAACTTCCCAAACAAAAGGGTTAAATGAAAATTTAGCCCTTTCTTTTTTATTTTAAATCACTCGTTAATCCGTGAATCAGCAACTTTCTTTACCTATTCATCAAATTGATGATGAAACGCTTGAGAATTTTTATAGTGATAATAATGCATTATTGCTCAATTCTTTGCGTCAAAATATGACTGATTTACAGCAACAATTCTTCTACCTTTGGGGAAACCAAAGCGTTGGAAAAACTCATCTTCTACGCGCACTCTGCAATGAATATATTCAGCAACAACGAAGTGCTATTTATGTTCCATTGAGCAAATCACAATATTTCTCCACGGCTGTTTTTGAACATTTAGAACAGCAAGAATTGGTTTGTCTGGATGATTTGCAAGCGGTTATTGGAAATTCAGAATGGGAAATAGCCTTATTTGATCTCTTTAATCATATTAAAGCCAATGACAAAACCTTATTGGTTGTCAGTGCAGAGCAATCTCCAGCTGCTCTCCCCGTTAAATTACCAGATCTGGCTTCTCGCTTAAAATGGGGAGAAAGTTATCAATTGATTCCACTCAGCGATGAACAAAAACTCGCTGTATTGAAACAAAATGCCCATCAGCGCGGCATTATGCTTTCAGATGATACTGCCAATTTTATATTTACTCGTCTAGACCGAGATATGGCGACATTAAAAGAGGCGTTAGTTCAACTCGATAAAGCCTCATTGCAAGCTAAACGAAATCTGACCATTCCTTTTGTGAAATCTATTTTAGGCTTATAAACAGATAAAAAAATAACCGCTCTTTTTCAAGTGCGGTTAATTTTTTAGTCATTTAATTACCAGCAGTGATGGCAATAACCAACACCGACACTCGGCATTATTGCTACAGGAACGCGAGAATAACCTCTATGTTTAGAACGATGATCACTCGCATTCATTTCATTTGGAACGCTATCTCTTTGTGCAACTTTCGCTTTTTCTCGAGCAGTGACAGTATTACCACTTGTTACTCGAGCATTGTAATCTTGTACGGAATTCATATCATACATCGCTGCACCATTACCAATGGTTGAGGCTTGCTGAGGTGCAGTACAAGCTGTTAAAACAGATAATGCTGCAATAGAAATTAATTTTTTCATAACGTTACCTTTTATCACAAACTACTTTATTAAGCGTTTCTCTGCCTTCTTTAATCCGCTCATTCGCTTTTTTTCTGACGTTCGGATCTTCATTTTGCTCAATATATTTTGCTACATTGGCATTTTTGATTGCATAAACAGGGATATACTGTGAATGTTTCGTTTCACCTTTTTTATAAATTGTGGCACCTAAAACACTACCATAATACTCGCTAGCATCATTAGGTTTTATGTAATAATTGCTAGAATTTGTTACATCTACGCCATCATCACTTTTAAACCCACTACAGATCCCCGCAGGTGAAAGAAACGTTGTTTTTGAAGCGGCAACTTCGTTAAATTTGTACACCTCAAACTCAACACTATTCGCAAGCTCTTCTATGTCTTTTTCAGACTTAGGATCTAAACTTCTTTGGCCTTTTCCATCAATATATTTCACTGTTTCAGAAATATTACTTTCAGAAACATTGACTGAAACATGATTTTCAGGTGTCTTCGCTTTTGTTGCATATACAACACTACTACCTTCGGCTAAAGCAACTGATGATGCTAAAACACAAAAAGAGTAAATCCCAATTTTTTTCTTAATATGACTCATAATAATTTGATTTTCTACGTTAATAATTATTTTCGTATAATTCGATGGGTAAATAATCTGGGTCTCGGCAGAAAGTGTACTTCATTCCCGTTAATTCATCAACTCGAATTGGTTCACAATCAATGCTATTTTCCAAAAGATAAGCAACATACTCATCAATATTCTCTACTTTAAATGCTAAATGTCGCAAACCGCAAGCCTCTGGAGTGCTTACTCTTGATGGCGGATTTGGAAAAGAAAACAACTCTATTTGACTCCCATCGGGAAAACTTAAATCTAATTTATAGCTATCCCGTTCTGTCCGATAAGTTTCATTTAGCTGTTTAGCGCCTAAAATCTCCATATAAAAATGCTTCGAACGTGCATAGTTCGAAGCAATGATTGCAATATGGTGAAAACCTAATAATTGGGGCTTCATTATTTCTCCGGTGTGACACTCTTCGCTTTTTCTTCTTCCTGTAAAGCGAGTGCATCACGTGCTGCACGAATACTTTTCTCAAGCATTGGCACACGAGGATCATCTGGCTCCAATAAACGTAACATCATCGCCCAGGTTACTGCCGCCATTTTATAATCTTCCCCTTCAAAATAACTGAAAGCAAGTAAACTTAAGGCTTCAGGATTCGAATGATCTTGACGAATAACATCACGTAAAAGCTGGTTACCTTTGAGTTTATCTGTTTGATCCTCAGAAGACATTAGCATACGCGCATAGGAAAGCTTATACGTTAAATTATCTGGTTCAAGCTTATTCGCTTGTTGATAACTATCAAAGGCTAATTTTCCATTACCTAAATTCATCCCTACCTGACCTAACAACCACCATTTTTTAGCATCCTTTGGTGTTTTTTGTAAATCCAAACGAAGTGCAGTCGAAAATTGCTGCATTTCTGCATCTGTCATTGGGTTTGTGTCTTCTTCTTTGATCCGTTCAAAGAAATAAGGTAATTTTGCCAATGTCTTTTCCATCATATCTTCGGCCTTCCAAGATCCCAAAGGGAAATAAGCTCCGCCAGCAATAATGGCCAAACCTAATAAGCCAGACACAAACCACAACTTACCGTAATTTGAGGCATTTTTATCGATAGCTTGTGTTTCTTGTTGAGGAATATCTTCCAACAATGTTTTTTGTAGCTCTTGCTTGAGTTGTTCAACATTTTCAACTAAACCCTGTTGATTATCTTGCTCAATCTCTTTCAAACGAGAAAAATATAACGCCTTATTTAATTCATCACGTTTTTTATCTTCTTTCGCTTTAACCGAACGCAACAATGGATAAAAACAAATCAATGCCACCACTAAAGTGAGCGCAATA
This sequence comes from Haemophilus sp. SZY H53, assembly GCF_054332375.1. Lineage (NCBI taxonomy): Bacteria > Pseudomonadati > Pseudomonadota > Gammaproteobacteria > Pasteurellales > Pasteurellaceae > Haemophilus > Haemophilus sp. SZY H53. The sequence continues at coordinate 195,172 of NZ_JBTGNV010000003.1, read as the reverse complement.
ATACTTAATGCAAAATTCATTATTTATCCTTTTCTTTGAGTAAAGCCGACAAGCGTGCATTCTCTTCATCATCTAAAACAACATCAGAATTAACCGCACTTGAGCTTTTCGATTTACGTTTAAATACAAATAAAATGCCAACAAACACTAATAAAATTGGAGCAATCCATAACACCATTGTGGCCATTGTCATTGGCGGATCATAAGTCACGAAATTGCCATAGCGTTGAATCATATAATCCACTACTTCATTTCGATTTTTGCCCTCTTGCAACAATTCAAACACTTTGCCACGCATATCCACGGCAATGGTTGCATTAGAATCGGCAATATTGTTATTTTGACATTGTGGACAACGCAATTCTTGTGTTAATTGATGATAGTCCTTTTCTTGCTCCGGTGAGGCAAAATTCAATGCATCAATAGAGGCTGTCGCTGAGATACTCACAAAAAGTGCGGTTAAAAAAAGCCATGATTTTTTCATTATGGTTTCTCCGCGAGTTTGTCATAAATCGGTTTTAAGGTCTCATTCCAAACGCGTTCATTCACATCACCCGCTAAGCGATAATGAATAACGCCTTTACCATCAACGATAAATGTTTCCGGGGCGCCGTAAACACCCAAATCTAATGCAAAAGAACCTTTTTCATCTTTAAGCACAAGACTATAAGGATTGCCTAAATCTTTTAGCCATTTTACAGCTTTTGGTGATTCATCTTTATAGTTGATACCAATGATTGTTACGCCTTGTTTAGCCAATTGATTCAAATATTGATGCTCTGCATAACAAGTTGGACACCAAGTCGCCCACACATTCAAGAGAATCGGTTTACCTTGTTGGAAAATTTCATTACCGTAGGTTTTATTTTCCAATAAATCCGTTAATGTTTTCTGTGGCACAGGTTTCCCCACAAGAGCAGACTCTAACGCTTTTGGATCATCACCTTGCGCATTGCGTCCTAACTGAACTAAAAAAGCTGCCGCCACGGCAAGAAAAACAATAAGTGGGATAAGTAGTTTTTTATTCATAACACGATCAATTTACATCTATTTCTAGGGGCTTAATTTAGTCCCGCATCACAATTAAGACTGTTTTACCAAACGACTAAAACGATAACGGCGGTCAAACATACAAAGCAAACCACCTAGCGCCATAAACAAGCCACCAATCCAAATCCAACGGATAAACGGTTTATAGTAAAGGCGAAGTGCCCATGAGTTATCTTCTATTTTTTCACCCAAGGCAACATAAAGATCGCGGGTAAAGCCCCAATCAATTGCCGCTTCAGTCATTGGCATTTTACTGACGGTATAAAAACGTTTTTCAGCAAATAATGTTGCTTCTGGTTTACCGTCTTTTGAAATATCAATTTGTGCTTTGCCGCCCATATAATTAGGACCATTTGCATCGCTCACACCGGTAAATGTGAAGTCATAGTCAGCGATCTGCACCGTATCGCCAACAGCCATTCGCACATCGCGTTCTACACTAAAGTTTTGGCTAAATGCAATTCCCCAAACCGTCATCGCTACACCAAGGTGAGCTAAAATCATCCCCCAATGGGAACGAGAAAGTTTAGTAATACCTTTAAAGAAAGATTCGCGGTGTGTTGCACGTTGTTTCATTTCATAGAGACTCAGTAACACAATAATGACGGACATCATGGTACCAAGCACAGCACTGACGGTGAGTTTATTTTGTAGGAAATACGGTAAAGCAAAACCTGCAATCGCCATCACAATGGCACTCACAACAACCGGTGTACGAATTTCAGAGAACTGATCGCGACGCCATTTTACTAACGGTCCAATACCCAGTAATAAGGCAAACGGAGTCATAATAATCAAGAACATTTGATCAAAGAATGGCGCACCGATCGAAATAGATCCCAAACCTAATTGTTTATGAACTAACGGCAATAACGTTCCTAAGAACACCACACAAAGTGCGGTCATTAATAGGATGTTATTTAATAATAATAACGTTTCACGAGAATAGCGCTCTGCATTATCACGCGAACGAATTTGGTTGCCTTTATAAGCATACAAGGTTAACGAGCCACCTATCACTACAACCAAATAAGCAAGAATATACAAACCACGTGTTGGATCTGAAGCAAAGGCATGTACTGACACTAAGATACCGGAACGAACTAAGAATGTACCCAGTAAGCAAAGGGAGAACGCCAAAATCGCTAAAAGCACAGTCCAAGCTTTAAAAGAGCCACGTTTTTCAGCCACCGCTAAAGAGTGGATTAATGCGGTTCCCGCAAGCCAAGGCATTAAAGAAGAGTTTTCTACTGGATCCCAGAACCACCAGCCACCCCAGCCGAGCTCATAATATGCCCACCAAGAACCGAGCACGATCCCGAGTGTTAAAAACACCCAAGCAGCGATCGTCCAAGGACGTGACCATCTAGCCCAAGCTGAGTCTAATTTACCCGTCATTAATGATGCGATCGCAAAGGCAAAAGCAACAGAAAAACCAACATATCCCATATAAAGTAATGGTGGGTGGAAAATTAAGCCCACATCTTGCAACATTGGATTGAGTTCTCTGCCATCTACTGGGAAGTCAGGGAATGTACGGGTAAACGGATTTGAGGTAAATAATACGAAGAGTAAAAAGCCGATGCTAATAATCCCCATAATACCTAATACACGAGCTACTGCTTCCTGTGGCAAGTGTTTGCTAAATAAGGCTACTGCTGCACCCCAAAGTGTTAATAACCAAATCCAAAGTAATAATGACCCCTCATGTGAGCCCCAAACTGCAGATAAACGATAATAAATCGGCAAGCTGCTGTTAGAGTTATTTACCACATATTGCACACTGAAATCATTTACAGCAAAGAGATAAAACAATGCTGCAAACGCAATGGTTAAAGTAAAAAATAAACCATAAGTCATTGGACGAGCCAATGACATAAGTTGAGGATGACCTTTTTCAGCTCCCCATAATGGGAGAATGGCTAAAAAGAATGAAACGGCAAGGCTTAAAGCAAGCGCATAATTTCCTAATTCAGCAATCATTAGCGACCTTCTTGCGATTTTTGCTGGGTTTCTTTATAACGACGATCGGCTTCACTCTCGCCTTTTAGTTCTGCCCCCATTGGTTTATGCATTTTCTTCATTTTCTCACCTAATTCTGGCGGCACATAATTTTCATCATGTTTAGCAAGCACTTCTGTTGCTTCTAATAAGGTTGGTTCTTTTAACACACCTTGCGCAACAATACCCTGCCCCTCACGGAAAAGATCCGGCAGAATACCTTCGTATTCAACTGTAATTGATGGACCAATATCATTCACATCAAAACGAACTTTGAGACTTTTCGGATCTCGACTAACAGAGCCTTCAACCACCATACCACCAACACGAATACGTTGCCCTACTTCAGGTTTTTGATCAGGATTTCCGTCTTTCCCTTCTACAACTTCCGAAGGGGTATAAAATAAATCAATATTTTGGCGAAGCGCATAAAGCACCAAACCTGTCGCAATCGAAATACCTAAAATCACAAAGATGATGATCGAAAGTCTTGATTTACGTCTTGGATTCATAGCGTATTTCCTTTATTTGCTTGGTTTAAACGGGCTTCACGTTGTTGCTCGCGTAACACTTCTTTTAATACTGCTTTACGACCCTTGACGCTTTGTATTGCCAAAATGATCATTGCCACGAGGCTAATGCCATAGGAAAGCCACACATAAAAACCGTAGCCTCCCATATTGATAAAATCACTCCAACTTTGGAAAAACATTTTCCGCTCCCTAAAATAAAAATAAAAAACTATTTCAGCTTACTTGCTAACTCTTTTACCCATGGGCGTTTGCTGTCTTCTTTTAGCAATTCAACGCGGTAACGCACAAGCGTAAACCAAATGGATAAAAATAAAAATCCAAAAATACATAAAATCAGTGGAATTAACATCGGTGTTGCAATCGACGGTTTTTCAAACTTCGTGATACTTGCCCCTTGATGTAAGGTATTCCACCACTCTACGGAGAAGTGAATGATTGGTAAATTCACCACACCAACAATACACAAGATACCCGCTGATTTTGCGCCCACGGCACGATCAGAAAATGCAGAATAAAGCGCTAACACACCGATATATAAGAAGAAAAGAATGAGTTCCGCAGTTAAACGCGCATCCCATACCCACCAAGTTCCCCACATTGGTTTGCCCCAAATTGCACCTGTTACCAAGGCAATAAAGGTAAACATTGCACCGATCGGTGCCATGGCTATCATTGAAAGATGAGCGGCTTTAATTTGCCAAACTAACGCAATAATGGCAGCCACCGCCATAGAACCATACACACCCATTGACCAAATCGCTGCCGGCACATGGACATACATAATTCGGAAACTATTGCCTTGCTGATAATCTGCCGGCGCATAAGCTAAACCCCAAACGATTCCAACAGCCAATAATAAAACCGCAATCACACCAAAAAATGGACTTAATTTGCCACATAAATGATATTGGGTTTCATGTTTTGCGTAAGGATGTAACCACTTCCACATAAAAGATCCTTAATTCAAAAAATAAAAAACAGTTAAAAATCTGACCGCACTTTCACCGTCATGATGATTAATTATCTAAACTAATTCGTAGTGCAGCGGCAATCGCAAAAGGCGATAAGGTTATCGCGCCAGCTAAAATTGCACCTAAAATAGCAAGCTGTCCACCATAAGGGAGATTTAACGCGGCGGCATCTAAAATTGCTGAAGCAAAAATTAAAACCGGAATGAATAATGGTACCACAAGTAAACTCAGTAATACGCCACCTTTACGCAATCCTACCGTCAATGCCACGCCAATTGCGCCAATGCAGCTTAAAATCGGCGTGCCCACTAAGAGTGTAAGCACCAATGCCCACCAAATATTCACTTCTAATGAGAGCAATAAAGCGGCAATAGGAGAAAGTAGAATCAACGGCAAACCCGTTAACAACCAGTGTGCAACGACTTTTGCAAGTGCCGTTAGCGCTAAAGGTTGAGCCGTAAGCATCAATTGTTCTAAAGAGCCATCAATAAAGTCATCTCGGAATAAGCGTTCAAAAGACAGCAACGCAGAAAGCAATGCCGCCACCCAAGCAACGCCAGGTGCGATGCGAGAAAGTAACTTAGGATCCGGCCCAATAACTAATGGAAATAGCGTGATGACGATCAAAAAGAACCAAAGCGGATTTAAAATTTCCGCTTGCTTACGGGTCGCAATCTTCAGCTCTCGCTTTATAATCTGTAAAAATATCATAAAAATCTAAGGGTTATATTTATAATCAGCAAGATTGATTTTCTTCAATAGGCTACTTGGTACTTCTTGATGACTCGTTAAAATCACCATTCCACCCTTTTTAGCATGATTTTCAAAAAGTGCGGTCAAAACTTCAACCCCTTTTTTATCTATTGCTGTAAAAGGTTCATCCAAAATCCAAAGTGGTGCTTCCGATATCCATAGTCTCGCCAAGGCAATGCGCTTTTGCTGACCCGCTGAAAGTTGGGCTGCCGGCAAATCTTCGCGACCGAGTAAGCCCACTGTTTCCAACACATCCCATAAAATATCGGTGCCTTGCTGGCTTTGACTAATCTGCTGATAAAATTTTAAATTTTCCCATGCCGTTAATTCAGGTTTCACACCAGAATGATGACCGAGATAAAGTAGCTGATGATGGTATTCTTCGCGTTGCTTTGTAATCTCGTCTGAATTCCACCGCACTTTACCTTCTACAGGTTGTGCAAGGCCGGCTAAAATCCGCAATAAACTTGTTTTACCGATACCATTGTGCCCTTCAATTTGCACGAAATCACCACTTTGAAATTGCAGTGAAAGATCTGTGAACAAGACGCGATCGCCACGTTGGCACGCCAATTGTTCTAATTGAAGTTGATGAGCAGGAAACATAGTCTCAGCCTTAAAAATAAAATCTTGTGAAAAATCAGCGGGTATTCTACCACAAGGGGAAATTTTGACGAGATTTTAAGGACTAAAAGGCATAACTATTTAGGCGTAGATCGGTGTATTTATTGATTTAAAACAAACTAAATTTTCCTAGCTTTTTCATCAGATAATCAAATAATTAAAAGATTTACTGATCTAAATCAAATTTTCTGCTACTATTTAGTTACTTTTTGATGTTGTTCTATCAAAAACATTACCTTAACTTCATTTAAAAAAGGAACATATTATGTCTTATACTCTACCTGAATTAGGCTACGCTTATGATGCGTTAGAACCACATTTTGATGCACAAACAATGGAAATTCACCACTCTAAACACCACCAAGCATATGTAAATAATGCAAATGCAGTGTTAGAAACTTTACCAGCAGAATTTTCTGAAATGTGTGCAGGCCAATTAATCAGCCAATTAGATAAAATCCCAGCTGAAAAACGTACTGCATTACGTAACAATGCAGGCGGTCACGCAAACCACAGCTTATTCTGGAAATCATTGAAAAAAGGCACTACTTTACAACAAGGTGATTTAAAAGCAGCTATCGAACGTGATTTTGGTTCTGTAGAAAACTTCAAAGCTGAATTTGAAAAAGCTGCAGCGACTCGTTTCGGTTCTGGTTGGGCATGGTTAGTAATTAACCAAGGTAAATTATCTGTTGTTTCTACCGCAAACCAAGATTCTCCATTAATGGGCAAAGAAATCGCAGGTTGTGAAGGTTTCCCACTTTTAGGTTTAGACGTTTGGGAACACGCTTACTACTTGAAATTCCAAAACCGTCGTCCAGACTACATCAAAGAATTCTGGAACGTAGTGAACTGGGATTTCGTGGCAGAGCGTTTAGCTAAAAAATTAGCAAACTGCGGATGTTCAGCTAAATAATCGCTTCTCAAAATGTAAAAAATCGCCTTTTTTAGGCGATTTTTTTATCGATTAAATCCAACGTCTGACTTTTTTCTTGTACTCTAAATAAGACTCTCCAAACTTCTTTTCTAACCAGTATTCTTCAGGCTTAATTTGCCATTGTGTGATGAGATAAATAAACAGAAAAATACCGAGAAAACTGACCGCACTTTGCAAATAAACTGCCCATGCCACTAACAAACCCGCTAAGCTTAAATACATTGGGTTACGGCTAAAACGATAAATACCATTTGCCACAAACACATCACTTTTTTCTAAGTGAATTGGATTAATATTTGCTTTACTTTTATAGAATTGCCAAAGGCTGAAAAAAGCGATGACAGAAGAAATCGATACAATCAAATAAACTGCTAACACATTGATTTCGAATGGATAAGGATTAGGCAAATATGCCATCATAAGTGCACAGCCAATAAAAATGACGGGTGGCGGTACAATCGGTTTCTGAATCATCAGATCAAAAATCCAATAAAAAAGCCCGAACAATTCGGGCTAATTAAAATATTACAGATTATTTAATTTCATCTGCGCCATTTGTTTTTCTAACGGGTTACCGTTTTTCTGTGCATTCTCAAAGCTTGCTTTAGCACCATTCACATCGCCTTTTGCGACTTGAATATCGCCCGCTAAAAGATCTTTACGCGCACTAAAGCCTTGGCTTTTCACTTGATTTAGACTTGCTAATGCGGCATCAAATTGACCTTGTTGGAATTGCACAGCAGACAAACGAAGCGCCGCAAGAGAAGTTAAGATATCATCTTGTGATTGAGCAATCGCTTGTTTCAAGCTATTTTCAGCAGAGGCGTAATCTTGTTTTGCAACGAAACCTTTTGCTTCATCTAATAAGCTAAATACCGCATAGCTAGTTTTATCATGCGCTTTCACAAATTCAGCCACTTTAGCTTGTTGTGCTGCGGCATCTTTGTTTGTGGTATAAACTAAGGCATCATATTCAGCAGACGCTTGCATGATTTGATTAGCTTGATAAGACTGCCAATAACGCCAGCCCAACATCCCGCCTACGCCAAGGATGAAAGCAGCAATAATGGCTTTGCCATTGTCTTTCCACCACTCTTTTAACTGATTCAGTTCTTGTTCTTCTTCAATGGTATATGCCATTTTCCTATCCTTCTAAAATTAAAATTGAGCTTTCACGTGTTCAATTAAATTGGCCACATCAATGGTTTGTTGCTCAGCTACGCCAAGTAAGTGTTTTACCACCACTTGATTATTTTGCACTTCGCTTTCACCGAGCACAAGGGCAAGGGTTGCACCTGATTTATCAGCGCGTTTAAATTGTTTTTTGAAATTACCGCCGCTGCAATGCAACATGGTGCTTAAGTGCGGTAATTCTGAGCGAAGTTTTTCAGCGAGTTGGAATGCGGCTAATGTTGTGCCTTCACCTTGATAAACAACGTAAATATCTACCGCACTTTTTACCGGAATCGATTTATTCACTTCTTGAACGAGCAACACTAAACGCTCTAAGCCCATTGCGAAACCAACACCACTGGTTGCGTGACCACCAAGTTGCTCAACTAAGCCGTCATAACGTCCGCCACCACATACAGTACCTTGCGCACCTAATGCGGATGTCACCCATTCAAATACAGTTTTATTATAATAATCTAAACCACGCACCAATTTTGGATTAATTTCATATTGAATGCCCACCGCATCTAATAGACCGCATAACTGCGCAAAATGCTCGCGACTTTCATCATCTAAATAATCCAATAATTTTGGTGCGCCGTCCAATACATCTTGTAATGCTTGATTTTTAGTATCCAAAATACGTAATGGATTTTTTACAAGACGTTCTTTCTCTTCGTCGCTCATTAAATCTTGGTGATTTTCTAAGAAAGCCACTAATGCAGAACGATAGTTTGCACGTGCTTCTAATGAACCAATCGAATTTAATTGAAGAGAAACATGTTGATCAATACCTAATGCTTTCCACAAACGAGCCGTTAAAATAATTAACTCGGCATCAATTTCAGGGGTTGCGATACCAAATACTTCTACACCCGCTTGATGGAATTGACGATAACGACCTTTTTGCGGACGCTCATGGCGGAACATTGGTCCCATGTACCATAAACGTTGTTCATTGTTGTAAATCCAACCGTGTTCAATCGCAGCTCGCACGCACCCTGCAGTACCTTCAGGACGAAGTGTTAATTGCTCATCATTATCCCAAAATGTGTACATTTCTTTTGAGACGACATCTGTGACTTCACCGATTGCACGAGCAAATAATGGCGTACTTTCCACGATTGGCATACGCACTTCTGAATAGCCGTAGCTGCTTAAAATTTGGCGAACCTGCCCTTCAATCCATTGCCAAAGTGGAGATTCAGTTGTGGAACAGTCATTCATCCCACGAATTGCTTGAATATTTTTTGCCACGAGTTTTCCTTAAATAATTCGATTTTTTGGATCTTGTTGTGCAACTTTGGCACGAATTTTTGCTTCTAATTGGTCAATAATCGCGTCGTTATCAAAACGTTCTTTTTGACGCTCGCCATCTAAATAATAGCCACTTTTCTTATTACCACCGGTAACACCGAGGTCAGACACTAATGCTTCACCTGGGCCATTTACCACACAACCAATAATAGACACATCCATTGGGGTGATAATATCTTCTAAACGTTGTTCCAGTGCATTCACCGTGCCAATCACATCAAACTCTTGACGTGAGCAAGTTGGACAAGCAATAAAGTTAATCCCGCGAGAACGAATACGTAACGATTTCAAAATATCAAAACCAACTTTGATTTCTTCTACAGGATCGGCGGCTAAAGAGACACGCAAGGTATCACCAATACCTTCCGCTAACAACATACCTAAACCAATTGCAGATTTCACTGCTCCTGCACGTGCACCGCCCGCTTCCGTAATCCCTAAATGTAATGGTTGTTTAATGGCTTTTGCCAGTAAACGGTAAGATTCCACCGCAAGGAAGACATCGGATGCTTTTACGCTTACTTTAAATTGATCGAAGTTTAAACGATCTAAAATCTCAACATGGCGTAATGCTGATTCTAATAAGGCTTCTGGTGTTGGCTCACCAAATTTCTCTTGGATATCTTTTTCTAATGAGCCAGCATTAACACCAATACGGATAGGGATATTTTTATCGCGTGCGCAATCCACCACTGCACGAATACGATCTTCACGACCAATATTGCCTGGATTAATACGTAAGCAATCCACCCCATATTCAGCCACTTTTAACGCAATACGATAGTCAAAATGAATATCCGCTACTAATGGCACATTCACTTGCTGTTTAATGATTTTAAACGCTTCGGCGGCATCCATGGTAGGTACAGAAACACGCACGATATCTGCGCCGACGCGTTCCAACGATTTAATCTGTGCAACGGTCGCCTCAACATCAGTTGTGCGAGTATTTGTCATGGATTGTACAGCAATCGGTGCATCACCACCGATTGGTACATTGCCCACATAAATTTTTGTCGATTCACGACGTTTGATAGTAGGTTTTACTGCAGACATTCTTTTGTAAATTATTCGTTAAGGTTTTGGTAATTTAAATTTAGCCACACGGCCATCAACGGTAAGCGGATACGCCTCGCCTTTATAAGTAATACGAACGTTACCCGGCGCACCAATAATCAATGCATAGTCATTACCATTAAAGGTTAAGACTTCGCCTTGTTTATATTCTTTTTGCGCTAAAACTTTACGATTTTGGTCTTTCACACTAATCCAGCTTGAATTTTTGGTAATCTCAATAACAAGATCGCCTTTTGCTGTGGTTGGCGCTTCAGAAATGGCTGGATTTTCAACCGCACTTTGAGCATCTGGTACGGTTGGCTCTGTTGTAGGTTCTGTGTTAGGTAAGGTTTGTTCCACAACAGGGGCTTGAACTTGTTCAACGGTAGGGGCCGAAGTTGCGCCAGTTGAAACTTCTGCGTTTACTGGTTGAACTTGATTCTCTTGAGTATTTGAAACAACAGGTTCAGCAGCATTATTTTTTGCTTCCGTTACAGGTGCTGTTTCATTATTTGACGTTAAAGGCTGGTTATTCACCGCGACTGGGATGTCATTCGAATGAGTAACCGGTACCTCTGCTGTTTTTTCTTTTTCAACGTAGGTTTGCACTAAATTATCACGTTCTTCATTTGATTTTTGATAATTTTGCCACCACCATAAGCCAGTCATTCCAACAGCAGCGAGTAAAATAATAGTTGTGAGTGTGCCTACCCAACGGCTGTGAGATGAATATTGGTTAACTGAACGAGTGGCACGTGCATTTTTACTTAAATCATTTTTGTGTGCTTCACCAAAGGTCAAATGCGCCCATTCGCTTTCAGGAATACGTAAAAATTTCGTATAACTACGCACATACCCTTTCATAAAGGTTGAAGGTACATTTTTTTGGACAAATTCATTATTTTCTAATTTTGCCAAAATACTTGGACGTAAAGAAATGGCCTTTGCCACATCTTCTAGAGAAAGGTTTAGTGCTTCGCGTGTTTGGCGAAGTTTATCCCCAAAGGAGATATCTGTTTTTTCGGTTTGTTCAAGGATTGTATTCATAGGTATAAAATAAAGAAATAGCAACAAAAAACTAAATACTAAATTCTAAAGTCGAAAGGGTTTTTTGGCAATGATTATTTGAGTGAACGGAGCTTTTCCGCTCTAGAAGGATCAACTTGGCGCAATTTCTCCAACGCTTGTTGATAAACATCGGTTTGTTTTCCGGCAAAAGCACAAAGTGCTATGTTTTCGTAAGTATCGGCTTGATGATAATAATTCGGTGCTGCAAGCGCCGCATTAAATTGTGAATAAGCTTGTTCAAACTCACCCTGCCCACATAAAAATGCACCAAAGTTGTTATACACATCGCCTTGCTTATCATCTAACTTAATCGCCTGTAAATAAGCTTGCTTCGCTTTTTCCGTATCGCCTTGTAATTGATAAAAATGCGCAAGTGCCGAATGTACAAGATAATAGCGGTCATCATGTTCAAAGGCTTTATCTAAATTCAGTTTTGCTTGAACAAAATCCTCTTGTTGCAGATAGCCTAATGCCAACTCAACGCGCGCTTTTGCGGCTTGTTGTTTATTAAAATCAACAGAAGACTGAGAAACGCAAGCAGAAAAAACAAAAGGAAAAATGACCGCACTTAGAATGTTAATTGGGATTAATTTCATCTTATCACTCCTCTATCTTATCACTCTTCCTCGGGCCATTTTCCCTTTACAAGTATTGCTATATTTAGCTTAGTTAACCGCTTTTACGTCAATACCTTCGCCAAACTTACGTTTCATTGCTGTACGTTTGGTTCGGTCGATTACATCGCCCGCCAACTGACCACAAGCCGCATCAATATCATCACCACGGGTTTTGCGCACAATCACCGTAAAGCCGTATTCCATTAATGTTTTTTGGAAACGATCGACACGGCTATTTGAGCTTTTACCATAAGGCGCTTCTGGGAAAGGATTCCATGGGATCAAGTTAATTTTACACGGGGTATTTTTTAACACTTGAGCTAATTGATGCGCATGCTCTGTGCCATCATTCACATGATCTAATAACACATATTCAATAGTCACTTTACCATGGTTAGCATTTGATACTTCTAAGTATCTATGCACCGAGTCCATCAACATTTTGATGTTATATTTTTTATTGATCGGCATAATTTCATCGCGCAACTCATCGTTCGGTGCGTGAAGTGAAATCGCTAATGCCACATCAATCTTATCGCGCAGCATATCAAGTGCTGGCACGACACCAGAAGTGGATAACGTCACGCGTCGTTTAGATAATCCATACGCGAAATCATCCAGCATAATTTCCATCGCGGGTACAACATTGGCCACATTTAGTAATGGCTCACCCATGCCCATCATCACCACATTGGTAATCGGACGAACACCCGTCACACCAAAATTACCGATAATTTTTGATGCACGCCAAACCTGCCCAATAATTTCAGACACCGTTAAATTACGGTTAAAGCCTTGCTGTGCTGTCGAACAAAAAGTACAAGCTAAGGCACAGCCTACTTGAGAAGAGACACAAAGCGTTGCGCGATCTGCTTCAGGAATATAGACCGTTTCAACTTGCTGTTCACCTACCTGCATCGCCCATTTAATGGTACCATCCGCAGAGCGTTGCTCAACCGCCACTTCTGGCGCTTTAATTTCCGAGACCGCTTTTAATTTTTCTCGTAATTTTTTATTAATATTGGTCATATTGTCGAAGTTATCTTCGCCAAAATGATAAATCCATTTCACTAATTGATCCGCACGAAATGGTTTCTCGCCTAATTCAGCAAAAAACTCACGCATCTGCTGACGCGTTAAATCCATTAAGTTAATCTTTTTTGTATTCGTTTCGGATGAAAGGGGTTGTTCTAACATAAAGCCTCGTTATTACACATTACGGCGATGATGTTACTCATAATTGAGCAACAAAAAATTCGCATATTAAAAATGAGCCGAGATTTTACAGATTTACCGACGGATAAGCTAGCAGATTTGAAAAACAACGAAAATTTTGACCGCACTTCTTTGCGATCGCTATCGCAAAAATCAAAAAAACAAAAGAAAAAAGTGCGGTTAAAAAACTTTAAATTTTTTCTCTTTCACACATCCCAAACCCTTACAAAAACTGATAGAATATGCACTTCGTTTTATTCTCTGAGTTAGCTATATTGAAGATATGTTAAAAAAAGTTCTTTCTGTATTGTGTTTAGTGCCCGCCGTCGCAACGGCACAATCTTACATTGTGTATGACTTCACCCATGATCGCGTGCTCGAAAGTAGCTCACCGAATCACGTTCAACCTATCGCATCCGTCACCAAGTTAATGACTGCAAATGTGTTTCTTGAAAATAATCGAAACGCAAATTGTACTGCATCGATTACTGACGATGATTATGATTACATTAAAGGCACACATACAAAATTACCAAAATACACGCCAATTTCTTGTAATGAATTATTAAAAGCAATGCTTGTTCATTCTGATAACTATGCTGCCCATGCACTTTCTCGCTCTGCGGGCATGAGTCGTTTGCAATTTATCCAAAAAATGAATGAGAAAGCACGAGAATTAGGCATGCGCTCTACTCGCTTTTCAGACAGTTCAGGTTTATCTGATAGCAACATTTCAAGTGCAATGGATTTAGTTAAGCTAGCCAAATACTCGCTCAATAAAGCACAAATCAAAAATCTTTCTAATATGCCAAGTGCCTTCATTCAAGCTGGCGGACGCAGCGTTTTTGTTAAAAACACCAATAAATTAGTGCGTGAAGAAGTGTTTGATGCAGCAATTAATAAAACCGGCTATATTCGCGAATCTGGCTATAATTTAGTTTTCGTGAATAAAAATCCATGTAATCACTCTACCATCGGTGTGATCAGTTTAAATAACCATTCATCTGCGTTTCGTACTAACTTTACCAAAGGAAAATTAGAACAATACGGTTGTATCGCAGGGCGTAGCATGCACAACTTTACCGTTGATGAAGCCCAATATGAAGAAGGCTATGATGAAGCAGGTATGGATCGTCTAATCCAACAAGTTGGTGGTTAATTGTTTCAAAAAAGAGCGGTCAATTTTGCACAAAATTTTCCGCTTTTTAATTTTAATCACCTATCGATTTGATAATTATTTTCATTTAAAAAGCTTGTAAAAAATGATATTATTATGCAGAATGCTAATTCATCATTATTTTTAAGGAGATCTCATGAAGCATTTATTTAAAAGCCTATCTGTTATCGCTCTAGGTTTAGCAGCTTTACAAGCCGAAGCGAAATTTAAAGTGGTGACCACATTTACGGTTATTCAGGATATCGCACAAAATGTTGCGGGCGATGCCGCGACGGTGGAATCTATCACCAAACCTGGTGCAGAAATTCACGAGTATGAACCGACCCCTAAAGATATTGTAAAAGCTCAATCTGCTGATTTAATTTTATGGAACGGATTAAATTTAGAGCGTTGGTTTGAGCGTTTCTTCCAAAATATCAAAGATAAACCAGCCGTTGTGGTAACCGAAGGCGTCACGCCACTTTCTATTTATGAAGGCCCTTATAAAGATGCCCCTAACCCACACGCTTGGATGTCGCCATCTAATGCGTTGATTTATGTCGAAAATATCAAAAATGCATTAGTTAAATACGATCCGCAAAATGCTGATACTTATCAAAAAAATGCAGCGGCGTATGCAGAAAAAATCAAACAGCTCGATAAACCTTTACGTGAAAAACTCTCACAGATTCCTGCCGACCAACGTTGGTTAGTGACTAGTGAAGGCGCCTTTAGTTATTTAGCGAAAGATTACGATCTCAAAGAAGGCTATTTATGGCCAATTAACGCTGAACAACAAGGTACGCCTCAACAAGTGCGTAAACTTATCGATTTAGTGAAAAAAAATCACATTCCAGTGGTATTTAGTGAAAGTACCGTGTCAGCCAAACCTGCTCAACAGGTAGCGAAAGAAAGCGGTGCTAAGTACGGCGGCGTGCTTTATGTAGATTCTCTTTCTGCCGCTGACGGTCCTGTACCAACTTATATTGACTTACTGAATGTCACTGTATCCACCATAGTCAAAGGATTTGAAAAATAATGACCGCAATTTCCGTTAATGATGTAACTGTGCGTTACAACAACGGGCACACTGCAATTTATGATGTTACCTTTGCATTACAAGGGGGAACAATCTGTGCCCTTGTCGGCGTAAATGGGAGCGGAAAATCAACGCTATTCAAAAGTATCATGGGCTTAATTAAACCACAGCAAGGCAATATTGCGCTTTGTGGTTTGCCAATTAATCGAGCATTGAAACAAAATTTGGTTGCCTATGTGCCGCAAGCGGAAGAAGTCGATTGGCAATTTCCAGTCTCCGTTTATGATGTTGTCATGATGGGGCGTTATGGCTATATGAACTTTTTGCGTATTCCAAAAGCGGAAGATAAACAAAAAGTGCTCGAAGCGATGCAACGAGTAAACATCGAGCATTTAGCTGAACGACAAATCGGCGAGCTTTCTGGTGGACAGAAAAAACGCGTATTTTTAGCTCGCGCGTTAGCACAACAAAGTAAGATTATCTTACTCGATGAGCCTTTTACAGGTGTGGATGTTAAAACTGAAAATGCTATTGTGGAACTCCTTCGCCAATTACGTGCTGAAGGCCATTTAATTTTAGTTTCTACCCACAACTTGGGTTCTGTACCCGATTTCTGTGATCAAGTGGTGATGATTAACCGTACTGTGATTGCAGCCGGTAAAACGGAAGATACATTTAATCAGCATAATTTGGAAAAAGTCTTTGGTGGTGTATTACGACACATCAAATTATTAGGTGAAGATCTGCATAATGATGAAGATAAACGTGCGGTGACCGTTCTCACAGATGATGAACGCCCAGTTGTCTTCTATGGCGAAACCAAAAATGATCCGCCTGCAACGGCTGTTAAATCCTGTCGTCTGCCTCCGTCTGACAAGGAATAAGTCATGCTTGAATATTTACTGGAACCTTTCTCCTATGAATATATGCAAAAAGCCATGTGGATAAGTGCCGCAGTTGGTGGCATTTGTGCCTTTCTTTCTGCCTATTTAATGTTGAAAGGCTGGTCATTAATTGGCGACGCACTCTCTCATTCGGTGGTACCGGGTGTGGCGATAGCTTATGCCTTTTCACTCCCCTATGCTTTAGGTGCTTTTTTTGCCGGAATTTTAGCCGCACTTTCCATTTTATGGATCAAGTCCATTTCTAAACTCAAAGAAGATGCCGTTATCGGCTTTATTTTCAGCACCTTTTTTGCCTTAGGTTTACTGATTATTTCCTTGAATCCAACTTCAATAAATGTGCAAAATATTATTCTCGGTAATATCCTTGGTATTGCTGATGAAGATATTTATCAAGTAGCCATTATTATGTTGATTTGCTTGGTCTTATTGCTTATTTTTTGGAAGGATCTGTTACTGATTTTTTTTGATGAAACGCAAGCAATTACAGTTGGACTTTCACCACTGTTTTACAAAGTTCTCTTTTTTACACTCTTGAGTGCTTGTGTTGTTGCCGCATTGCAAACTGTCGGGGCGATTTTAGTGATTGCGATGGTAATCACACCAGGCGCAACCGCCTATTTACTTACAGATAAGTTCAAAACACTCATCAAAATTGCCGTAGCATTAGGCGCAATCACTGGTTTCGTCGGTGTCTATTTAAGCTATTATTTAGATGGTGCAACAGGTGGTGTCATCGTAACATTGCAAACCTTGTTATTTTTATTGGCTTTTCTATTCTCGCCTAAATACGGATTAATCAGTCAAAAACGACGTAAGGTGGTGGATTATGACTGAGATGTTCGCCATTTTCGTTGAGCCATTTCAATTTGTCTTCATGCAAAATGCGCTACTCACCGCATTAGTGGTTGCCGTGATCTGTGCACTACTCTCTTGCTATTTGGTGTTGAAAGGATGGTCATTGATGGGGGATGCCATTTCTCATGCTGTCCTACCTGGCATTGTCTTAGCTTTTTTAGCCGGTATTCCATTAGTAATTGGTGCGTTTGTCTCAGGTATTGCCTGTGCATTAGGTGTTGGTTATTTAAAAGAGAACAGCCGTATCAAAGAAGATACCGCGATGGGGATTGTATTTTCGGGGATGTTTGCCATTGGGTTGGTGCTGTTCACTAAAATCCAAACCTCACAACATCTTACACATATCTTATTCGGTAACGTATTGGGTGTAAGCCAACAAGAGCTGATTCAAACGGCTATTATCGCCTTGATTATTTTTATTTTGCTTGGCTTAAAGCGTCGTGATTTTCTGCTTTATTGCTTTGATCCTAGCCATGCTCGCGTTGCGGGGCTCTCGCCGAAATTACTGCACTATGGCTTGCTCACATTACTCGCGCTCACCATTGTGAGTACGATGCAAGTCGTTGGGGTTATTTTGGTTGTAGCGATGCTAATTGCGCCTGGCATCACCGCACTAACCCTGACGAATCGCTTCGACAAGATGCTTGTTATCGCGATCATCAGTGCTGTAACTGCAAGTCTACTAGGCGTGCTACTTAGCTATCATTTTGATGCGTCCACGGGCGCATGTATTATTTTGCTACAAGCAGCGTTCTTCTTGCTCGCACTGATTTATAGCAAAATAAAAGTGCGGTTAAATTTCTAAATAAAAAAAGCTAACAGAGATGTTAGCTTTTTTATTAGGAATTGAGTTCCAGCAATGTCACTGCTTCAACTTGCTCATCATTGTCCAAATTGGAATTCTGTCAATATTTTGGACACATTTTGGGAGGAATATTTAAGTCAAAGATACTGACGAACAGATGGTTTTGATGTCTGATAAAAAGGATAGATGATGCTTGTAACGTCATTCTATAAACTTATATGTTCCATGACACAAGTATATACATAAAAGAAACTAACATTAATTACAATAATATTAGATGACAAGATTATCCAGAAGCATTTTTGATATCTAACGAAATAAGACTTGTCAAGAAGAACAATTAGTGATACAAACAACACATCAAAATAATTTGATATGAAGACTTTTATGAACAGAGATTTAGTAAAAACTGCAAAGATATTTAAAGCCTTTTCAGTGGCAATTCGCCTAGAGATATTAGATTTATTAAAAAATGGGGAAGAATGTGCCTGTGTTTTACTAGAAAAACTAGATTTAACGCAATCAGGCTTGTCATACCATATGAAAATATTGATAGAGTCAGGAATTGTTACAGCAAGAGAAGAAGGCAAGTGGGTTTACTACACTATATCTGAACAAGGAAGACAAAAAATAATACAGATGTTTTTATCATCTACAGCAAGAAATTAGTTACCCTTAAGGGTAACTAAAAAAATACTCTTCACATCAAAAAAAATTGATATATTAATAATGTTTAATTCAAAAAATTGAAGAAAGGGGTAAAAAATGAAAAGAATGTCAATTTATGAACCAGCTATGTGTTGTGATACCGGTGTTTGCGGAGTTAATGTCGATCCTGAACTCGTACGTATTTCAACAGTAATTAACAACTTGAAGAAAAATGGTATCACTATTGAAAGATACAATTTATCAAGTGAGCCAATGGCATTTGTCAATAATAACAAGGTAAAAGATGCTTTGGATAAAAATGGAATCGATAGGCTGCCATTAATCCTTGTGGACGACGATATAGTCATAGAAGGCAGATATCCAAAGAATGAAGAAATAATGGAACTTTTACAAATCTCTAAAGATTATCTTGAAAGTAGTAACCAAAATGGCTGTTGTTCTTCAGGTAATGATTCTTGCTGTAGTGAAGATGAAGAACCAAATCAAGGGTGCTATGGAAATAATAACTCTTGTTGCTAAGGGGGGATTTATTATGAAGAAATTTAATCTTCCAGATATTAAATTAACTAAATATCTATTTTTCACAGGCAAGGGAGGGGTTGGTAAAACATCTACAGCTTGTGCAACAGCAGTGGCTTTAGCAGATGAAGGAAAGAAAGTACTACTTATTAGTACAGACCCTGCTTCAAATCTTCAAGATGTTTTTGAAACAGAATTAGACGGTAAAGCAAAACCAATCAAAGGCGTAGATAATTTAGAAGTAATCAATCTAGATCCATTGGAAGCGGCACATAACTATAAAGAAAGTGTAGTTGGACCTTTTAGAGGCAAATTGCCTGATTCTGTTATTGAGAACATGGAAGAACAGCTATCTGGATCTTGTACAGTAGAGATTGCTGCCTTTAATGAGTTTTCTAATTTCATTACAAATTCTAAGCTCAATACAGACTATAACCATATTATATTTGATACAGCACCTACAGGTCATACCCTTAGAATGTTACAACTTCCTTCTGCTTGGACTGATTTTATCAGTGAAAGTACGCATGGCGCATCCTGTTTAGGACAGTTATCAGGATTAGATACTAAAAAAGAAACCTATAAAAAGGCAGTTGAAAATTTATCAGATAAGAGTTTAACAACCCTAGTATTAGTTACAAGGCCTGATAAAACACCACTTAATGAGGTAGCCAGAGCATCAAAGGAGCTATCTGAGATTGGAATAAAAAATCAAATATTAGTGATTAATGGTGTCTTAGAAAATTATGATGATGACTTATCTGAAAATATATTTAACAAACAAAAGTTAGCCCTTGAAAATATGCCAGAGATGTTAACTGAGTTTGATACCTATACAATTGCCTTGAGATCATACAACATTACTGGAATTGACTCTATAAGAAATCTCCTTAAGAAGGATCAAATAAATGAACAAAAAGTGGAAGTAAAAGGCAAACTCTTTAATTTAGATGATGTTGTTAGTGACCTTGTAAAAAATAATAGAAAAGTAATCTTTACTATGGGCAAGGGCGGTGTAGGAAAGACTACTATTGCATCTTCTGTTGCCATCAAACTAAGCAAACTTGGTAAAAAGGTACACCTGGCTACAACAGATCCCGCTGACCATATCAAATTTATGATAGATAGTTCAAGTGGAATATCTATGAGTCATATTGATGAAAAAGAAGAATTAAAAAAATATCAAGATGAAGTACTTGGAAATGCAAGAAAAACAATGAGTGAGGATGATGTAGCTTACATTGAGGAAAATTTAAGATCACCATGTACACAGGAAATAGCTGTATTTAGAGCTTTTGCAGAGCTCGTGGAAAAAGCAGACGATGAAATAGTGGTGATTGATACTGCTCCTACGGGTCATACCTTGTTATTATTAGACTCAACTTTAAGTTATCATCAAGAAGTTCAAAGAACACAAGGACAGGTACCT
The DNA here is from genome assembly GCF_054332375.1 of Haemophilus sp. SZY H53. Taxonomy (NCBI): domain Bacteria; kingdom Pseudomonadati; phylum Pseudomonadota; class Gammaproteobacteria; order Pasteurellales; family Pasteurellaceae; genus Haemophilus; species Haemophilus sp. SZY H53. Next base: position 174,480 of record NZ_JBTGNV010000003.1, on the reverse strand, counting down.
GAATCTGTAAAAAACTTGTTACCTAGATTAAGGGGAGAGGAAACAGAAGTATTAATCGTTAGCTTGGCGGAGGCTACCCCATTTTATGAGGCATATCGATTAGAAGAAGATCTAACAAGGGCATCAATTCATACAAATTGGTGGATTGTTAATTCATCCTTGTATAAAGCAAATCCTAGTAACAAGATGTTATCTGCTAAAGTAAATGAAGAAGTTAAGTGGATTAACAAGATATTAGATCATACTTCAGGAAAACTAGCCGTCATTGAATGGACAAAAGAAGACCTTTGTGGTGACAAACTTTATCAGATATAGGGGAAAAAATGATGAAGAGTTTAAAAACCATTAAAGCGATTGAAAGTAAGGTTCATAAATTAATTGAGAAAGTTGAGGATATTTAGGAATGAAGAAAATAAATGGAATTGGTTTTTTTGAGAAAAACCTGACTTTTTGGGTGTTAATTTGTATGGTAATAGGCATATTTATTGGGAAATATTTTCCTGCTATTCCAGATTGGTTAGGAAAATTTGAGTTCTACAATGTGTCTATACCAACAACAATTTTACTTTGGATAATGATTTATCCAATGATGTTGAAAATTGATTTTAAGAGTATAAAAGACATAGGAAAAAATCCTAAAGGTCTATTTATTACATGGTTTGTAAATTGGATCATTAAGCCACTCACTATGTATTTAATCGCTTCCTTATTTTTCTTTATTATTTATAAAGGATTTATTAATAAGGAATTGGCATCAGAATATTTAGCTGGGGCGGTTTTACTCGGAGCTGCACCATGTACCGCAATGGTATTTGTATGGAGCAAGTTAACAAGAGGTGATAGTGGTTATACCTTAGTACAGGTAGCTAGTAACGACTTAATTATTTTGATTGCATATATACCAATTGTGAGTTTCTTATTAAAGGTTGGAGATATAAATATTCCATGGGGAACACTTTTATTGTCCATTGTATTATTTATTGTTGTTCCTCTTATTTTAAGCATGGTAACTAGAAGTATAATCATTAAAAATAAAGGGGAAGACTACCTAAATAAAACTTTTATCCCTGCATTTGATAAATACACTATGATGGGATTATTGTTGACGTTGATTATAATATTTTCATTTCAAGGACAGAAGATATTGGATCAGCCACTAAATATTATCCTTATTGCAATTCCTTTGATAATTCAAACTTTGTTTATATTTGCAATAACATTTTTCATGGCATATTTAGCAAAGCTACCATATTCAATTGCAGCACCATGTGGCATGATTGGTGCATCTAACTTTTTTGAGCTGTCTGTTGCAGTTTCTATATCTCTATTTGGGTTAGTATCAGGAGCTACGCTAACAACTGTAGTAGGTGTTCTGGTTGAGGTTCCTGTTATGTTAGCCTTGGTAAAGTTTGCCAATTCTATGGAAAATAAATTTAATCGTTGAATATGAGTTAAAACTGCTAGCAACAATCAAGTAGTGTTAATTTACAAAATGCTAGATCAGATATATGTCCTAGAATGTCCATCTATAGTCTGTGGTACTATATAATCACCAAGAAATATAATATAAGCCTTGGAGGGAAACCTTTAGGGCTTTTCTTATACCCATTAGGAGATGGAAGGATTACCAAGAAAACCAAAGCGACCTTGCGCTTAAATCATTTTGAAATGTCTTAACGTATCCATGATAGTTTCTTCTTTTTCTGGTGTAATTGTGGAATAACCTGTTTCTCTTTTTGCGATTTATTATAATGCTCCCTCAGTACAACTCCACATTTCTTTTTGATTTGTGCTATATACGATGTAGAAACCTTAAATCCAAATTTCCCCAGTACATACTCTTTAATTTTCTCATAAGTAGCCTTGCTCTCAGCACTTGTCAAATCAAGTTCATCAAGCTCTATTTAAACACTTATATGTTCATTGACATTAAGTTTGGACAATAATGCTAGCGTCTCATAATGTGCCGTATGCGGGAACATATCAAATAATTGAATTTGAGTAAGCTTATAATTGGTTAGGTGTTGCAAATCTTTTCCCATGGAAATCGCGTTACAGCTGGAATAAAGAATAAAGTGCGGTTGCATTTCATTGAGAAATTCTGCGAGTTCCCTTCCGATACCTCGACGAGGCGGATTGACGATCACCAAATCCGGTTTATTTTCATCTTGTGTTAAAGCAAAATTAGCCGCATCCAAAGATTGGAATTTAACGTTGTTTAGCCCTAACACCTGAGCGGATTGCGTCGCTGCTTGAATAGCAGATGGGGAAATTTCAATCCCGGTCAATTCCACTTCTTGTTGATGTTTATCCTGTAAAGCTTTGGCACAATGCAGCCCAAACCCTCCAACGCCACAAAAGAGATCCCAGAGTTTAGCAATCGGCAAATCTTTAACCCAATCTTGGGCCGTTGCATATAGCCCTTGTGCTACCAGTGGATTCGTTTGGAAGAAACTTTGAGGGCGAATAAATAGCGGAATACCGTTAAAGCTTTCTGATAAAGTATGTTGGTCAGTTAAAAAGATTTCTTTCTCACCTTCTAAGATCGCCGCATGTTGAGGTTGGATATTTACGCTCACCACTTCAAGTTGTGGTAATTTTTCCAATAAGCCTGCAAATTCACGTTGAATTAACGATAATTTAGTTTCTGAACGCAATACAAAACGCAACATCAATTTTTTTGTATGTTGGCTTTCTGTAAGCAGAATGTATTTCAGTTCACCTTTTTGTTTAGCCACGTTATAAGGGACTAAACCAGCACGCCCAATGAAATCTTTTAGAATCGGGAATAGCTCTACAAAGCGTTGCGGATAAAGCGGACAATCACATAAATCGACCGCACTTTGTGGATCATTCGGGTCTTGTAAAATACCTAAAATGGGACGTTCCACCGCGCCACTTACCACCATTTTTGCTTTATTACGAAAGGCTGACTCGGAGGAATAAAAAGGCGGATGCCAAATTAAATTATCACAATCTAATTTGGCAAGTTGTTGTTTTAGATGCTCTTCTTTCTTGGCGAGTTGCTGTTCATAAGGCATTTCAAGCCATTGACAAGAACGGCAATCGCCTTTTTGATAATGATGGCAATCAATCATTTAGAAGCAAGCCACTCTTGTTGAATTGCGGTCAGTTTTTGATGATTTTCAATCCAACGTGAAGTTTTGGTGAGTTCTGACCAATCAAAGGATTTTTGTTTAAAGAGTGATTTCAAACGTTCTTGGCGTGCTACAAAATGCTCTGTGGTTTCCTCTAACTTCAGATTATCAAGCACTTGAATGACACCTTCACGTTCATTGCAAAGCAATAATAAGTCACAACCAGCATTCAAGGCTTTTTCACTACGAGCCACAAAATCACCCATAAAACCTGCGCCCTTCATACCTAAATCATCAGAGAAAATCGCCCCTTGGAAGCCTAGCTGTTTACGCAAAATTTCTTTCAGCCAATAACTCGAGCCACTTGCTGGCTGACTATCACACTGCGTATAAATCACGTGAGCCGGCATAATCGCATCAAGCTTACGCTGTTGAATTAATTGCTGGAATGGCAAAATATCATGATTAAAAATCACTTCTTTTGCACGCTCATCATAAGGGGTTTCAAGATGAGAATCGGCTAAAACATGACCATGCCCAGGGAAATGTTTTCCCGTTGTTGCCATGCCTGCTTGGTGCATACCATCAATAAAAGCAGCCGCCAAATTGACCGCACTTTTTACATCGCAGCCAAAACTACGATCGCCAATCGCACGACATTCATGCCCCAAATCCAACACGGGAGCAAAACTCAAATCAATATCTAGCGCCACCATTTCAGCCGCCATTTGCCAACCCGCTTCTTTCGCTATTTGCTGTTGCTGAGTTGAATCCTTAACTAATGTCGCAAAAGCTTGCATTGCGGGTAACTGAGTGAAACCTTCACGGAAACGTTGAACGCGACCACCTTCCTGATCGACCGTGATCAATAAAGGCTTTTTCACTCGTTGACGAATGGATTTAATTAGCGCTTGAACTTGCTGACGATCATAAAAATTGCGGGTAAATAAAATCAAACCGGCAACTAAAGGATGTTCCAGTAATTCAACTTCTTCTTGTTTGAGCTCATGACCTTCAAGGTCAATCAATAATGTGGACATAAACTATTGTAAATAAAGACGATAATTGGTGCTTTCTGTGCTTGGTTTTGGTAGTTCAAACACTTTCTTTTCTTGCGGTTGCAATAAAATATTGCCTGATTGGCTTTCTTGCTGATTCGGCCAAACTTGCGTTACACCTTGTGTGTTATACCAATAAAGATGGTAAAGCACATTGAGCTGTTGCGTAGTTTTATTTTTTAAAGCCGCGGTATTATCCGACAAATCGACATCTAAAGCCGGCGCTAAATTTGCCGTCATATTTAAAATTGGCTTATTGGTTCCCACAATATTTGGTGCGGATGAACAAGCCGTCAAAAATAATACCGTTGCTGTAATGAGGATCTTTTTCATTATTTCGCCAACATTCTACCTAAAGGTTCACCACCAACAAGATGCATATGAATATGGAATACTTCTTGTCCACCATGTTTATTACAGTTCACGATTAAACGATAACCGTCTTCGGCAATTCCTTCTTCTTTAGCGATTTTAGCCGCGACCGTAAATAAGCGACCTAAGGTGACTTCATCTTGTTCTGTCACATCATTAACCGTTGGAATCACTTTATTTGGGATAATCAAAATATGGGTTTTCGCTTGTGGTGAAATATCACGGAATGCGGTCACTAATTCATCTTGATAAACAATATTGGCAGGAATTTCTTTGCGAATAATTTTACTAAAAATGGTTTCTTGAGCCATAGTCTTCTCCTTATTTTATATAAAAAAGTGCGGTCAAAATTTACCGCACTTTGCTTTTATTTTCCATCAGAAATTGATGATGAATGACATTTCAATCGGCTTAGTGAGCCGCACCTTCTTCTGAATCATCTTGATTAATAAAGGTGTTATTAATCTCAATTTGTGCTTTTTCACGTAATGCTTGCATTAACTGTCCTTGCAATTCACCTTGACGTGCAAGAACAAGTTGAGTGCTAAATTTCGCTAATTCTTGCTCAGTTAAAGTAGGTTCTTCTACACGTTCAAGAGCAACCACAACTACATCACCTTTGCTGTTGCGAGCAACTTGATAAGCCGCTTTACCATCTTGTGGTTTAGCAATAGCAAATACCCCCTCATAAAGCATTGGATCTTTATTATCCATCAATGTAAAGGTTTGTGGTTCACTAAAACTAATACCTGCTGGTAATTTGGTAGGATCAGCAGATAACGCTTTAACCACTTGCTCTGCTTTTTCAGCTAATACTTTATCGGCTTTTTCACGTTTTAAGAATTGCTCAATCGTTGATTTTGCTTCATCAAGGCTTTGCAAACCTTCATCTTTGTGATCCACGACACGTACCACTACAAATTCATTTTCACCTACAGTTAATGGCTCAGAATTTGCACCGCCGTTTGCAATATCAGATTCAAAAATAGCAGAAGTCACATTTGGGAAATTTAATGCCGCAGGGACATTATTTTTACCAAAGTAATCCGTTTCTTCCATTTTCACACCAGCAGCTTCAGCTACCGAAGCTAAAGAATCACTGCTTTCTGCTGCTTTTTCACGAACCGCTTTTTCTACCGCTTGGAAACGGCTTTCTGCTAAGTTTTTACGTACAGTCTCTGCGATTTGTTCTTTCACTTCTTCTAAAGTACGTTCTTTACGATCTTGCACTAAAATAATATGGTAAGCCCCATCCACATTAACCGGTGTACTATATTGACCAACATTTAATAATAATGCTGCATCTTCAAAGTTTTTCGGTAATTCGTTGTCTTTTACCCAACCTAATTCACCACCTTGAGCACCAGAAAGTTTATCTAGGGATTTTGTTTTTGCTAACTCAGCAAAATCAGCGCCTTTTTGCAGTTCTTGATAAACGGCATCCGCTTCTTTCTCCGTTGATAATTGAATATGTGCTAATTTTTGGCTAATGAATTGCGCTTTATTTTCTTGATAATATTGTGCAATTTGTGTTTCAGTTACTGGTTGTAATTTACCTAATGCATCTGCTGAAACGCGAATATATTGCACTTTCGCTTGTTCAGGTTGAACAAGTGATTTCGCATTCGCATCGTAATACGCTTTAATTTCTTCGTCTGTTACTTTTTGTTTTGCAATTTCATCGGCTAATGGAAGAGTTGCAAGACGAGCGATACGTTTTTGGAAAAAGACTTGTGCGTTATCTTTTACTTGGGCTGGTACAACAAACTCACTGTCTGCCAAACCATTTTGCATTTGTTCAAGTGTTAATGCATTACGTAAAATAGCCGCATAAGTATCAGATGTTAAACCATTTTGAGTCAATAATTGTTGATAGCGCGCGTTATCAAATTTACCGTTAGATTGTAAGTTAGGATCGCTTACAATCGCACGTTTGATCATCTCATCACTTACACCTAATTTTAATTCTTTCGCATATTGACGGATTAATTCTTGATCCACCAAACGTTGAATTAAATTTTGACGAAGTGCAGTCACAAATTCCACAGAGTCAGTTTTCGCTAAGAAGCTCTCGCCTTCTTGTTGAGCTCGCGCTTCAAACTCTTGGTTATAACGATTTAAGAAATCTTGTTGAGAGATAGTCTCGCCATTTACTTTTGCCGCAAAACTATCATTGCTGCTATACAGATAACCTGACATCCCACCAATCAAAAATGAAACTGGAATTAAAGCAAAGATCGCTTTTCCGATAAAGCTATGGGCGATGCCATGCATTTTTTCAATTAACATTCAATTATTACCCTTTTAAAAAAGACAAAGTTCGTAAGATTATAATCTAAAAGGCGAAAATTCGCACTTAAAAAACACCATGTTCGTGTAGGATTTTCACAGCCATGACTAATAACACTAAACCGCCAAAAATCTCTGCTTTGCTTTTGAATTTTTTCCCTAAAAATGACCGCTCTTTACACCAATAAAAGAAATGGCAAAGGTTATTAAACCAATGATGAAGACAGCCAACAAAATGTCCACAGAAAGAAAAGCAAAAGAGACACCAACAGCTAACGCATCAATACTCGTTGCCACACCAAGTGTTAGTAAGTGTTTTAAACTAATCAATGAGGGCGCAGGTTCATCATCTGAGCTCAGCCCTTCTCGAATCATATTCACACCGATAATCGCAAGTAAAGCAAAGGCAATCCAATGATCCCAATTTTGAATCATCTGACTAAATTGTAGTCCGACAACATAGCCGATTGCCGGCATAATGCCTTGAAATAGCCCAAAACAGCATGCAATGGCCAGTGCTTGTTTCCATCGAAAAGCGCGCATTGCCAAACCTTTGGAAATGGATACTGCAAACGCATCCATCGAAAGACCAAGCGCAATGACCCACAACATATGAAAAGTCATAACCTAAAACCTATTTTCCGATACAAAAAGAGCTGAAAATATTACCGAGTAAATCATCCGAGGTAAATTGCCCCGTAATTTCACTGAGATTAGCTTGTACTAAACGAAGTTCTTCTGCTAACAATTCACCCGCATGAAACTCTGTTAATTGAACTAACCCAATTTGTAAATGTTCGGCCGCTTTTTCTAAAGCATCAAGATGACGACGACGTGCTAAGAAGCCACCTTCCATGCCGGTTTGGAAACCCATCGCCTGTTTTAAATGCTCACGTAATAAATCTACGCCTTGATGCGTTTGAGCCGATAAACAAATGGTCGTTGTTCCATTTTCTTCTTTTATCCCAACTGCCTCACCGCTTAAATCGACTTTATTACGAACAATGGTCACTGGCATATTATTTGGCAATTTCGATAAAAATTCTGACCGCACTTTTTCAATATTTTGGCTATCAGGATCACTGCTGTCTAACATTAAGATAATACGATCGGCTTGCTCAATTTCAGTCCACGCACGCGAGATGCCGATACGTTCAACTTCATCTGTCGCTTCGCGAAGCCCTGCAGTATCAATAATATGTAAAGGCATGCCATCAATATGAATATGCTCACGTAACACATCGCGAGTGGTTCCTGCAATATCTGTCACAATGGCCGCTTCTCTGCCTGCTAAAGCATTCAGTAAGCTTGATTTACCCGCATTTGGACGACCGGCAATCACTACTTTCATCCCTTCACGTAAAATCGAGCCTTGTTTCGCTTCGCTACGGACTAAATCAAGTTGATCAATAATTTCTCGTAATTTTGCTTCGATTTTACCGTCTGCCAAAAAGTCAATTTCTTCATCGGGAAAATCAATCGACGCTTCCACATAAGTACGAAGATAAATCACGGAATCCACCAACTGATTTACTTTATTGGAAAATTCACCTTGTAATGATTTTAATGCCGAACGAGCGGCTTGCTCCGAAGTGGCATCAATCAAATCTGCAATGGCTTCTGCTTGAGCTAAATCTAATTTATCGTTTAAAAAAGCCTGTTCTGAAAATTCACCGGGACGCGCAAGACGAACACCATCAAGTTGTAAGATTCGTTTTAGCAACAAATCTAATACTACTTGCCCACCATGACCTTGCAATTCCAATACATCTTCACCTGTAAAAGAATTCGGCGATTTAAAGTAAAGTGCAATGCCTTGATCTAATACTGTGCCATCAGCATCTTTAAAAGGTAAATAATCTGCCATTCTTGGTTTAGGACATTTACCTAGTACCGCTTGTGCCACTTCAACCGCTTTTGGACCTGATACACGCAAAATACCAATACCACCACGACCAGGCGCTGTCGCTTGTGCGACGATTGTTTCTTTCATAAAAACTCACTAAAAATTGACCGCACTTTTATCTGCGATAAAAAAATGAGAGGGCGCATTAATACGCCCATGTGATTATATATCAATCAATGATAGAAAAAAGGCATCTTTCGATGCCTTCTATTTGTTATTTTTTACGGGTATGTAACCCTTTTTTCTCTAAACCACGGTAGATCATTTGTTGTTGTACGATAGTGATTAAGTTAGACACTAACCAGTAAAGCACTAGACCTGCCGGGAACCAGAGGAAGAAGAACATGAAGATCAACGGCATGAAATTCATCACTTTTTGTTGCATTGGATCTGCAACGGGTGTCGGTGACATTTTTTGTAACAAGAACATTGATCCGCCCATTAAGATTGGGAGAATGTAGTAAGGGTCTTGTGCCGATAAATCTTGAATCCAACCAAAGAATGGTGCATGACGCAGTTCAACCGCTTCCATAAACGTCCAGTATAATGCGATAAAAATTGGCATTTGAAGGATTAATGGTAAGCAACCGCCAAGTGGATTTACTTTTTCTTCTTTGTAAAGTTTCATCATTTCTTGGCTCATACGTTGGCGATCATCACCAAAACGTTCGCGCATTTCTTGCATTTTTGGTTGCAACATACGCATTTTCGCCATAGACGTGTATTGTGCTTTTGTGAGCGGATATAAAATCGCTTTCACCACTAAGGTGACACAAATAATTGCCACACCCCAGTTAGATACAATACTTTGAATGAAAGTTAATAACCAGAATAATGGTTTCGCGATGAACCATGCCCAACCATAATCGACAGTTAAGTCTAAGTGGTTAGCCACTTCAGCCATTTTGTTTTGTAATTTCGGACCTGTCCATAATGAGCTGGTAATTGTTTCTGTTGCACCCGCTGGAACAGATACTACTGGACCACGATAACCAATAGACGCAACGTTATTTTTGCTATCTGTAATACTATAAAGTTGGTTATTTACATCTTGATTTGGGATCCAAGCTGATACGAAATAGTGTTGTAAAACAGCAACCCAACCTGCTTTGGTATCGATAGAAAGATTTTTGTCTTTCATATCGCTGAAGCTGTATTTTTTGTAATTTGTTTCAGAAGAAGAATACGCACCACCGGTATAAGTAGGCATTGCTACGTTACCGCTGCTTTCAACTAATGTATGTTTTAATTGACCGTAAGGTTCAACTTCAATTGCGCTACCACTTTGGTTCACAATTTCAAAGTTAACACCTACATCGTAGCTATCGCGTTTTAATACAAAGATTTTACGATAAGTGACACCATCTTTTTCAAATGTTAATGGTACAGAAAGTTCATTTTGACCTTCTGCTAATTTGAAATTATCACCCGTCACTTGATATTGTGCACGACCTGCTTTTGTATCGATCCCGTTTTTACCGATTAAGCCGCTTTGTGCAATGTAAACATGCTCGTTTGTATCTTTTAATAAAACGAAAGGTTCTTTTGAATTTAATTCTGCATCATATTTTAATAATTCAGAACTGATTACATCACCACCTAATGTATCCACTTTCAAACGGAATACATCATTTTCTAATGTGATAATGTGACCTTTGGTTTGTGAGTCTGCCACTACTTCGGCAGATGAAGAAGAACTTGCCGGTACATCAGAAGAGGCGGTTGTTGTTTGTTCCGTGGTCTGTTGTTGAACCGGTGGATTTTTATCAAGTTGCCATTGCTGATAAACAAGGAAAGAAATAAAGAGTAGTGCAAGCACTAATAGGCTACGTCTTGAGTCCATTATTTTTTCTCATCGTTATTATTAATCTTTTTCGGCGGAACAGGATCGAATCCACCGGCGCTTAAGGGGTGACATTTTAATACACGTTTTAGCGTAAGCCAACTACCTTTTAACAATCCATGTGTTTTTAACGCCTCAATACCATAGCAAGAACAGGTTGGCACAAAACGACAGCGAGGCCCGATTAAAGGACTAATCGCTACTTGATAAAACTTAATTAAAGCGATGAGGATTTTTGTGCCAAACGAATGTGACGTGCCCATAATTTATCCAAAGTTTGTAAAAACGTTTGATTATCAAGCTGACCAATGCCACGTTTCGCCACAAAGACAAAGTCACAAGAAGGCAAATTATGTTGGGACAAACGAAAACTTTCACGAACTAAACGTTTGATACGATTACGATCATGCGCTCGTTTAAGATGTTTTTTAGCCACAGTTAAACCTAAGCGTGGATGCTCAAGATTATTTTTGCGTGCGAGAATGGTAATTTCAGGGGTGCTTGCTCGAAACGGTTGTTCGAAGACATTTTTGAATTGAGCGGGAGTTAACAATCGTAACTCCCGAGAGAAGTTTAGCTTAATCACTAAAAGAGGTGATTATGCAGATAAACTTTTACGACCTTTAGCACGACGACGAGCTAAAACTTGACGGCCGTTTTTAGTTGCCATACGAGCACGGAAACCGTGAGTACGACTACGTTTTAATACAGAAGGTTGAAATGTACGTTTCATTATAATCTACCTAAATCAAAATGGTTTACTGTTTTGATAGCCAAAACACAACAAGGGTTATAAAAAATAGACCGCAATTTTAATCATAAATTGGGCTTTCGTCAAATAAGAAAAGAGAAAATTCCGAAATAATCTTCCGTTTCTTCTAAAATCGTGGGGATTATACGGATTTTGGGCAAAATCTCAAGCAACCTTTTTGTCTTTTTTTGATGAGCAACAGAAGATCTTTCGCCTAAATTATTGTAAAATCCTCTTCGATTTTTAACCGCACTTTTGCGGCTTTTATTTTATACGCATATAACATAAGGATAATTTATCGTGAGCCTTTCCACCCTATGGCAAGATTGCTTATCACAGCTACAAGATCAAGTTTCTCCGATGGATCTCAGCACTTGGTTACGCCCATTACAAGCGGATGTCATCTCACAAGATCAAGTGGTGTTATATGCGTCCAATATGTTTGTAAAAAGCTGGGTGGAAAATCATTACTTGGCTCAAATTCATCAAATTTGCCAAGCCCTTGCTAAAAATCCAAACCTACAAATTATCGTAAAAGAAGGGGTAAAACCAGCGCCAAAAGCAGTTGAATCAGCCCCGAGTCAAACAGCTAATCATCAAGAAAGTGCGGTGAGTTCTCAGCAAGAATCTGATTCACTAACTAAATTTGAATCACATCTAAATCGTAAACATGTATTTGATAACTTTGTTGAAGGTAAATCAAACCAACTCGCCCGTGCAGTAGGTCAAAAACTTGCCCTTGCACCTGGTGAACCAACAGCAAATCCATTCTTTTTATATGGGGGGACAGGTTTAGGTAAAACTCACTTATTACACGCCATCGGTAATGGTATTTTAGCGAATAAACCGAATGCCCGCGTGCTTTATATCCATGCGAATAATTTTATGCAGCACATGGTAAAAGCAATGCGTGATAATAAAATGGATCAATTCAAAAAATTCTATCGTTCTCTTGATGCCTTATTAGTGGATGATATTCAATTCTTTGCAGAGAAAGAAAAAACACAAGAAGAATTTTTCCATATTTTCAATAGCTTATTTGAAACCAGCCGTCAAATTATTTTGACCTCTGACCGCTATCCAAAAGAAATTGAGAAAATTGAAGAACGCCTAAAATCTCGTTTCGGCTGGGGTTTAACCACTGCGATTGAACCACCTGATTTAGAAACCCGTGTTGCGATTTTGCTGAAAAAAGCAGAAGAACATAATATGGCGCTGCCAGAAGAAGTGGCATTCTTTATTGCTCAACGTTTACGCACTAACGTTCGTGAATTAGAAGGTGCGTTAAACCGTGTGAAAGCGATGCAAGACTTCAAAGGTGGTCACATTGATATTGATTTTGTCCGTGACACATTAAAAGATATTCTCGCCTTACAAGAACGTTTAGTAACCATTGAAAACATTCAAAAAATCGTGGCAGAATACTATCGAATTAAAGTGGCGGATTTAAAATCAAAAAGCAGAGCGAGATCAGTCACTCGTCCACGCCAAGTTGCGATGGCATTAGCCAAAGAATTAACCAATAAAAGTTTACCCGAAATTGGACGAGCTTTTGAACGCGACCATACGACCGTCTTAAATGCCTGCCGTGAAGTGCCAAAATTCCGTGAAAAAGACAGCAGTATTCAAGAAGATTGGGCGAATTTAATTCGCACATTATCGGCATAAGGAGCCAATGATGCAATTTAGCATTTCAAGAGAAAACCTATTAAAACCCTTACAGCAAGTTTGTGGCGTATTGAGCAATCGTCCGAATATTCCTGTATTAAATAACGTGTTATTACAAATTGAAGATAACCGTTTAACGATTACAGGGACAGACCTTGAAGTTGAGCTTTCTAGCTATACTCAACTTTCGTCTTCAACCGCTGATGGCGCGTTCACTATTCCGGCTAAAAAATTCTTAGATATTTGCCGTACATTATCAGATGAATTTGAAATTACAGTTACCTTTGAAGAAGATCGCGCCATTGTAGAATCGGGTCGCAGTAAATTTAATCTCACTACGCTGCCCGCTGAAGAATATCCAAATCTAACGGATTGGCAATCTGAAGTGGATTTTGCCTTACCGCAAAGCACCTTACGTCGCTTAATTGAAGCCACCCAATTTTCAATGGCAAACCAGGATGCTCGCTATTTCTTAAACGGCATGAAATTTGAAACGGAAGGTAATTTATTACGTACTGTTGCAACTGACGGTCACCGTCTTGCCGTTTGTACGATCGAATTAGATCAAGATCTGCAAACTCATTCCGTTATTCTCCCTCGTAAAGGTGTATTAGAACTGAATCGCCTATTAGAAAGCAGTGATGAACTTGCTCGTTTGCAAATCGGCACGAATAATCTTCGTATTCACTTAAACCACATTGTGTTTACCTCAAAACTTATTGATGGCCGCTTCCCGGATTACCGTCGAGTATTACCACGTAATGCAACGCGTATCGTAGAAGGTAACTGGGAAACCTTAAAACAAGCCTTTGTACGGGCTTCTATCCTTTCAAATGAACGTGTACGTAGCGTGCGTTTAAACTTAAGTGAAAACCAACTTAAAATTACCGCATCTAACCCAGAACACGAAGTGGCAGAAGAAATCGTGGATGTGAATTATCAAGGTGAAGAAATGGAAGTGGGCTTTAATGTGACTTACATTTTGGATGTATTGAACGCCTTAAAATGCCAACAAGTACGTATTCGCCTCACGGATGCGTCATCAAGCTGCTTAATTGAAAACAGCGAAGATGCAAGCGCTGAATACGTCATTATGCCAATGCGCCTCTAAGAATAATGGCCATTTCTCGCTTAATTGTTGAAAAATTTAGAAATTTAAATGCCGTGGATCTTGAATTTGATCACGGCTTTAACTTTTTAGTCGGCAACAACGGCAGCGGAAAAACGAGCTTATTAGAAGCCATTTTTTATCTCGGGCATGGACGCTCTTTCAAAAGTGCGGTCGCAAATCGCATCATTTCTTACGACGAACCTCATTTCACGCTTTTTGGCCAAATTCAAGAAAGCCAACATCAATGGTCTGTTGGCTTACAAAAACTTCGTCAAGGTAATACCATCGCAAAAATAAACGGTGAAGACGGCAATAAAATTGCCGATCTCGCTCACCTTTTACCCATGCAATTAATTACGCCTGAAGGACTTACCTTATTAAATGGCGGCCCTAGTTTTCGACGTGCATTTTTAGATTGGGGCTTATTCCACCACCATAACAGTTTTCATTCCTCTTGGGTTGCATTAAACCGCTTATTAAAACAGCGAAATGCCGCATTAAGTCAAAATCAGCCTTATTCTGCGATTAAAATTTGGGATATTGAATTAGCCAAATTAGCCCACCAAGTGAGTGATTGGCGTGCTGAATATGCAGAAGCCTTACGTCCAGAAATTGAAAAAACCTGCCAGTTATTTTTACCTGAATTAGAAATTACTGTTAGCTTTCATCAAGGCTGGGAGAAAGCGACAGAATATGGTGAATTATTGGCGCAAAACTTTGAGCGAGACAAAGCCATTGGTTATACAGTTTCAGGCCCACAAAAAGCGGATTTCCGCTTTAAAGCCAATGGACTACCTGTAGAAGATGTGCTCTCTCGTGGTCAATTAAAATTATTGATGTGTGCGCTACGTTTAGCGCAAGGTGAACATTTAATGATTCAAAAACAGCGTCATTGCATCTTTTTAATTGATGACTTTGCCTCTGAGTTGGATCAACATAAACGCGCCCTGCTTGCGGAACGCTTGCAACAAAGTGGTTCTCAAGTTTTCGTAACCGCTATTACTCAAGGGCAACTCAAAGAGATGCAAGTGGGAAAAGGAAAATTGTTCCAAGTAGATACTGGTAAGATCGCCGAACTACAGTCATAAAAAATAATCCGATCTGTTTGAAGATCGGATTACGTTTAAAACAATACTATTTTTGACCGCACTTTAGTTTGGTTTCCACTCACCATTCAATACGGTACCAATCACGTCATAATCTTTTGTGAATACCGCCAAGTTTGCGACTTTTCCTGCTTCAACAGAGCCTAAACGATCATCTACGCCGATTGCTCTTGCTGGGTAAAGGTTACTCATGCGAATCGCTTCTGCTAATGGCATTTCTACATACTCTACAGCATTCTTAATAGATTCCATCATGGTAATTGATGCACCTGCAATCGTACCATTTGCATCATAGCAACGACCGTCTTTCACATAAATCGGTTTTCCTACAAAGGTGAAGGTTTCCAATTCAGGTGGTGCACCTGCAGCAGCAAGAGAATCAGTCACAATACAAAGCTTGTCACCTTTCGCTTTTTTATCTAAGCGAACGTTACCAAAATTCACATGCACACCATCTACAATAATGCCTGTGTAAACATCGGAATCTAGCACTGCACCAACTACGCCCATTGCACGTCCTGAACTGATCGGCGACATGGCATTGTGTAAGTGAGTCGCAAAAGTTGCCCCTTTATGAAAAGCGTCTTTCGCCACTTCATAAGTCGCATTAGAATGCCCAATAGACACAATAATGCCTGCTTTTACAAAATCCGGAATATATTGCACCGTTGGGTTTTCAGCGGCAATGGTAAGCTTGGTAATAACATCAGCATTATCACATAAGAAATCCTTCATCTCTGGCGTCGCTTCACGGATATATTCCGGGCGATGCACGCCTTTTTTCTCAAGACTTAAATAAGGGCCTTCGATGTGTAAACCAAGCGCTTGATTTTTATGCTTATTCAAATACTCACGCATAATGTTTACTGCCAGTTTGATATCTTCATCTGGTGCAGTAATAAACGTTGGTAAGAAACTGGTGCAGCCTGATTTCAAGTTAGTGGCTTGCATGATTTCTAATGTTTCCACGCTTGTTTGATCGTTAAACATCACGCCGCCACAGCCATTTAATTGCAAATCAATAAAGCCTGCTGTGAGATTATGCCCTTTTAAATCAATGGTTTTAATCCCACTTTCTAATTCGCTTTGTGGAATAACGGATTGAATATATTCCCCTTCAATAACCACCGCATAATCTCTTAACACCTCATTTTTGGTGTAGATTACGCTGTTAATTAACGCATACTTCATCATACCTTCCTAAAATCAAATTAAAATTAACCGCACTTATAATACACTATGAATCGCGCGACCTTCCAATTCGGTAAAATATTTCACTGTTTTCACTTTTAATTCTTGCAGAGCAGGCTCATCACATACCAAAACGAAATGACGATGAAGCTGTAAAGCACTCACTGTCCAAAGGTGATTAATACTACCCTCAACTGCAGCTTGTACAGCTAAGGCTTTATTATGACCCGTTGCTAAAATCATCACTTCTTCTGCATCAAGTAATGTACCCACGCCGATTGTTAAAGCATATTTGGGCACTTGATTTACATCGTTATTAAAGAAACGAGAATTAGCAATAATGGTATCAGGTGTTAAAGTTTTAATACGGGTACGCGAACTTAAAGAAGACGCAGGTTCGTTAAAGGCAATATGTCCATCAACACCTACGCCGCCCATAAATAAATGAATCTTGCCGTAAGATTTAATTTTTTCTTCATAACGACGACATTCTTCATCATGGTCATCGGTGTTACCATTCAAAATATTGATATTTTGCGGTTGAATATCAATATGGTTGAAGAAATTATTATGCATAAAACTGTGATAGCTTTCGGGATGTTCTTTTGGTAAACCCACATATTCATCCATATTAAAGGTCACCACATGTTTAAAACTCACTTCTCCTGCTTGATTTAATTTAATCAATTCTTGATAGGTCTTAAGTGGTGTACTGCCTGTTGGTAAACCTAATACAAAAGGACGTTCTGCGGTAGGTTTAAAATGATTAATTCGATCAGCAATATGACGCGCCGCCCAACGGCTGACTTGTTGTTCATTGTTCAGAGGAATGAGACGCATAATAACCTTCCTTATCAGTACCACACTGACATTCTTTCCGCCCCGCTATAGAAGGAAGAAAGAAGTAAGTGCGGTCACTTTTCCATTAATTTATAAATATTTTGCTTTTAACTCTTTCGCTTTCGCTAATTGCTCTGGTGTTGCTTTCGCTGTCATTGGCTCACGGCAATAACCTGCATCCACACCCTCTAGTTTCAATAACTCTTTGATAGTGAGATATAAGCCATTCGCTAAAATGCCCTCAATAAGATCATTGGTCACGTGTTGAACTTGAAGCGCATCAGCCAATTTACCTTGTTTGGTTAATTCAAAGATTTGTCTTGCACGGACACCGTTTACGTTGAATGTACTACCGATCGCACCATCTACACCTAGAGAGACTGCAGGTACCATCATTTCATCAAAACCAGCCCAAATTAAGTGATTTGGATAAGCTTTTTTCAAGCGTTCTAATAGATAGAAATCCCCAGCGGTAAATTTCACACCTAGCACTTTCGGGTTTTTATAAAGTTCGCCGAATTGCTCAATCCCCATATTCACGCCAGTTAAGAACGGAATTGAGTACACGATCATGTTATTGCCTGTTTCAGCAATGATCGTGTCATAGTAATGTTTGATTTCAGGGAAGCTAAATTTATAGTAGAACGGGGTTACTGCAGAAAGACTGTCATAGCCTAATTCCGTTGCATATTTACCTAATTCCACTGCTTCATGTAAGTTCACACTACCCACTTGTGCGATTAGCGCGACTTGGTCTTTTGCTTCATCTTTCGCGATACGGAAAATTTGTTTTTTCTCTTCCGTAGAAAGCATGAAGTTTTCACCTGTTGAACCGCCTACATATAAACCATCAATTTTCATCTTATCAATGTTATAGCGAATGATTTCACGCAAACCTTTTTCATTGATAGAGCCATCTTCATTGAATGATACTAATAACGCACTAAAAATACCTTTTAAGTTACGCATTTTTCTCTCCTATTTGATACGTTGTTCTAAAATGACATTTAATGTTTTTTGCTTTATTTTGACCGCACTTTCCTGCGATGCCTGTACTAATAAAGCGTAAATCAAATCTAATACGAATAATTGGGCAATCTTCGTGCCGATAGAATCGCCTTGCAACTTACCTTGCTTATTCCCATTCACTAAAACAAGATCAGCATATTCAGTGATGGGGGAACGCAAACTGTGCGTAATCGCAATGGTTTTGGCGCCATTTTCTTTCGCAATTTTCATGGTATGAGTGGTTTCTTGCGAATAACCGGAATGGCTCAAACCAATTGCGACATCCTTTTTCGTCAATAACGATGCCTGCATATACATAAAATGATTATTACCCGTCGCATCCACTTGCACACCGATACGCATCAGTTTATTTTTGGCATCTTCCGCAGTAATACCGGATGTACCCACACCAAATAAGAAAACACGATTCGCTTGTTGAATGGATTTTACTGCCTCTTCCAACTGCTCAAAATCCAACAAATTAATGGTTTCATCCATCACGTTATTGATGGCAGATTTCAGCTTATGCGCAATATTCAATGAGTTGTCAGAATCGGTAATATCGGAATCTAATACGGTGTTATCTTTGCCATCTTTTGTGGCTAGCTCGATGGATAATTCCAATTTAAAATCACTGAAACCTTTAAAGCCGAGAGTACGGCAAAAACGTACAAAGGTCGCCTCCCCCACTTCTAAATGGGCGGCAATTTCAGCTAAAGGCGCTTGCACCGCAAGATCGGGATTCAATAAAATCGCATCCGCAATTTTCTTTTCTGTTTTCGTTAAACTACGATATAACGAGCTGATGATATTTAAAATATTGCCGTTTTTAGCCATAAACCACTCCCGTATTTTTGGCTTGTAATAAGCAATCTTTTACCCAGTAAGCCGCGCCAATCAAGCCCGCATCTTGTCCAAATTGAGCACGTTCTAATTCACAATGATAAACAGCAGGAAGTTCACTTAATAAAGCTTGAACTAACGGTAAATAACCTTCTGCCAACCCTACGCTACCGCCAACCACGACTTTTTGCATGTCTAATCCAATCTTCAAATCCGCAATTAAATTCGCAATAGCTTGAGCTGAACGAGTCACAAGTGCGGTTGCTTTTTCATCATTTTGACGGAAACGCGCAAAAACTTCTTTAGGATCGCAAGGCTCATCCCATTGAGAAGAAACTGCTTCAATCGCGCGACCGGATGCAATAGCTTCAACACAACCGCGGCGGCCACAACCACAAACAGGGCCATTAGGATCGGCCAAAGTATGCCCTATATGCCCCGCAATGCCGTTTGGCTCAGTAAGTAAACGATGATTTAAAATTAAACCGCCCCCTACGCCTGTTGAAACCGTAATAAAGGCAAAGTTTTGAACATCATTAGGGTTTTGTAATTGATATTCTGCATAGGCTGCAGCTTGCACATCATTAAGCAAACCAATCGGTTTATCGGTATGTTGTGCAATACTGTCTTTTAATGGGAATTGAGCCAATCCACCCAAATTTTTAGGGTTAAGTGCGGTCAGAACGCCTTGATTAATAATGCCCGTTGAAGCAACGGCGACATAATCAAACTGCCCTTCATATTCTTTTAGTAACTGAGCAAGGATTTGATGCATGGCTTGAGCGGCATCATCCTGTGGCGTAGAAATCTGTTTTCGCTGCTGAATTTCACCATTTTTCACTATAGCAGAAGCGATTTTCGTGCCACCAATATCTAATGCCAAACAACGCTGTAATGTCTGACCACTATCCACTGTTAATGACATATCTTCTTCCTTTATTTTTTGGCTGAATGAATGGCTTCGGTGAACCAACTTACGATATGCTCTAAGCGAGTTAATGCAGAACCAACTGTCACACAATAAGCACCAATTTCAATGGCCGTTTTCGCCAACTCAGGGGTGTTATAACGTCCTTCCGCCATGACTCGACAGCCTGCCGCTTTCAAATCTTTAACTAATTGATAATCAGGCTCCTCTGGCACTGTACCACCTGTGTAGCCAGACATCGTACTGCCCACAATATCAAAACCCAGTTTTTGACAGTACAAGCCTTCTTCTAAATTCGAACAATCTGCCATGGCTAAACAGCCTAATTCGTGGATTTTTTTGACCGCACTTTCAATATCTACTGGTCTAGGACGATTTGTCCCATCCACGGCGATAATGTCTGCACCGGCTTTCGCTAAATCTTCAATATCATGCAAAAATGGGGTAATTCGCACTGGACTGTCAGGTAAATCTCGTTTCACAATACCAATAATCGGCACATTCACAGTAGGGCGTGTTGCTTTAAGATTTTCTATACCCTCTATACGTAATCCGGCAGCGCCACCAGCAACAGAAGCCTGTGCCATGGCCGCCACGATTTCTGGTTTATCCATCGGGCCATCATCAACTGGTTGACAAGACGCAATAAGACCAAATTTAATTTTATCTAAGACTTCATTATGTGATAATTTCGACATATAAACTCCTATTCTAAGCACGGATACCTGGTTTCCTTTTAGTTGAGTCTCATTATAGTAGATGTTACACCATAAAAAAATATTTTTTGAAGTATAATTTCAAAATTTGTGATCGGCTTCTCAAATTTGAGATAAAGTAACAACATCTATACAAAATATTTTTTTTTACTTTAGAATATGAAGTAATACTTCATTACTATAAATAGGAGAAAAAAATGAATGTGTTAGGTTATGCGCAAAAAATTGGGCAGGCCTTAATGGTACCTGTTGCGGTCTTACCAGCAGCGGCTGTACTGATGGGTATTGGTTATTGGCTTGACCCTGATGGCTGGGGCGCTAACAGTCAACTTGCTGCATTTTTAATTAAATCAGGTGGTGCTATCATCGATAACATGGGTCTGCTTTTTGCCGTTGGCGTTGCTTTCGGTTTATCTAAGGACAAACATGGTTCTGCTGCACTTTCAGGTTTAGTGGGTTACTATGTGGTAACCACTCTACTTTCACCTGGTAGTGTTGCTCAGCTACAACATATCGATGTAAGTGAAGTGCCCGCCGCTTTCGGGAAAATCAATAACCAATTTATTGGGATTTTGATCGGGGTGATTTCAGCTGAACTTTATAACCGCTTCTATCAAGTAGAATTGCCAAAAGCGCTTTCCTTCTTCAGCGGAAAACGCCTTGTGCCAATCGTCGTTTCTTTTGTCATGATGTTAATTAGCTTCGTACTGCTTTACATCTGGCCATATATTTTCGGCGGTTTAGTATCATTCGGTGAAAATATTAAAGATTTAGGCGCTGTTGGTGCAGGTCTTTACGGTTTCTTCAACCGTTTACTCATTCCTGTTGGCTTACACCATGCATTAAACTCGGTATTCTGGTTTGACGTGGCTGGCATCAATGACATTCCAAACTTCTTAGGTGGTGCGAAATCACTTGCTGAAGGCACTGCAACAGTTGGTGTAACCGGTATGTATCAAGCCGGTTTCTTCCCTGTTATGATGTTCGGTTTACCGGGTGCCGCATTAGCGATTTATCTCAGCGCTAAACCAAGCCAAAGAACAAAAGTGGCATCAATCATGCTTGCAGGGGCATTTGCCTCATTCTTTACTGGTATCACCGAGCCATTAGAATTCTCTTTCATGTTTGTTGCGCCAGTGCTTTACTTCATCCATGCAGTATTAACCGGTATTTCTGTCTTTATCGCCGCAACAATGCATTGGATCGCAGGCTTCGGTTTCAGTGCAGGTCTCGTGGATATGGTGCTTTCATCACGCAACCCGTTAGCCGTTGAATGGTATATGCTAATCGTACAAGGCTTAGTATTCTTCGTGATTTACTATGCAGTATTCCGTTTTGCAATTAAAGCGTTCAACTTAAAAACATTAGGTCGTGCAGAAGAAGCAGAAGAAACCCCTGCAGCACAACCAGCAGCAAGCCAATCTCGTGAAGAAAGAGCGGTCAAATTTATTGATGCTTTAGGTGGAGCTGATAACTTCAAAAATATTGATGCTTGTATCACTCGCTTACGTTTAAGCTTAGTGGACCAACACAAAATTAATGAAGAACAGCTTAAGTCTCTTGGTGCAAAAGGTATCGTGAAAATCGGTAACGATGGCTTACAAGTGGTTCTCGGCCCTGAAGCTGAACTTGTGGCAGAAGCCATGAAACAAAAAGTGAAATAACACACCAAATAAAATACCGTCTCAGAAATGGGTCGGTATTTTTTTGCGAAAAATAAAGTAAAAAATGACCGCACTTTAGCTGAGAATTTCTCGTTTAAAGTAAGTTAATGAATGTTTGAAAATTGAAGATTGTTTTGAAGGGTGGTGGAACTAAGCAGAATTGGTCTTAACAGCAAGTGGCTTACTGTATCGCATCCCTGCGGGATTTCTACCTAGCCCACCATAGATTTAAAGCATCTCTGGGGTTCCAGTCTGCGATATAAAATTAAAAGATTAAGAATCTTTTAAAAGAAGCCACTTATATATTCAGGAGACCAATCCTGACTTCCAAACAAACCACGTTGGAAGGTAGTATTATAATAGAAGTCTTCCGCTATTTTGTCAATTAAGATATTGCACTAAAAGAAGTATTTTTTCGCTTTTCGTATAAAAATTAACAAAGGCATTTCAACTATCACATCAATGTAACAAAAACAAAATAACCGTCTTATTAAAGACGGTTATTTTTTCTATCGAGTGCCATAAACCACAATGGTTTTGCCGTGCGCATGAATTAGATTTTGATCTTCCAGCATCTTAATTATTCGCCCTACGGTTTCACGAGAACAACCCACCATTTGACCGATTTCCTGGCGCGTGATTTTAATCTGCATACCATCCGGATGAGTCATGGCTTCAGGCTGTTTTGCTAGATGCATAAGCGCCTGAGCAATACGCCCTGCCACATCCAAAAAGGCCAAGTTAGTCACTTGTCGAGAGGTATTTTGCAAGCGTTTTGATAACTGAGAAGTAAGAAACATTAAAATCTCAGGATTAATTTGAATAAGCTGACGATATTTTTTATAGGAAATTTCCGCAATTTCACAAGGCGTTTTGGTTTTCACCCAAGCAGAACGTTTCGATCCCTCATCAAATAAACCTGCTTCACCAAAAAATTGCCCAGCCCCCAAATAAGATAAAATCATTTCTTTGCCTTCGTCATCTTTTGATGACACCATTACTGTTCCTTTAATTAAGAAATACAGAATATTGGCATCCTCCCCAGCATGAATTAAAGTCGACTTTGCTGGATATTTATGTAAATGGCAATGTGTTAGGAACCAATCAAGCGCAGGATCGCGTTGCTGCTCATCATCCTGAGGCTTTTGTTCTTCAAGTAATTCTACATCTTCTGACATATAAGCTCCTATTGATTCATTTTAGAAATTCCATTTTATCTTTGATATCAATGGATTCATGTAATTCTGACCAAACAATCACTGCACTTCCATTGTGAATTTTGTTTAGTAGGTGTTGTTTTTTTTGTTCTAAAGAAAATTCGTGTGAACCATAATCAGTCCCTTCTCTAAGCACCACACTTTCCACAATATTTTCTAAGGTTTCTGTTGGCAATTCTTGCCACGGAATAATCATATATTTATCAACTAAAGTCAATTAAGCAAAAAGCGGTTCAAGAAAACGCCATTGCTGTTCAAAACTTTGATTGGCGCCTAAACGGAAGTTTGTGCGGACATAACGCATAAACTGCCCTTCACAAAGCGTGACTAAATGCGCAGCAATGACTCGTTCATCAACATTAAAGCTACGACCTTCACGTAATTTTCGCATTTGTAGAATATTCACCAATTGCATTTCAAGACGATCGAAAAATTGCGCAACACGAGCCTGCAAAAGAGGCGCTTCAAACATCAAGGCATGCCCTGTCAAAATACGGGTTAAACCAGGATTTTTACGCGCAAAGTCGAGGATCATCTGCATAATATCACGCACTCGATTCATCGTATTGGTTTCATGACGAATTGATGTGGTGATACGGCTAAATAAATTCGCTTCAATATTATCGATCAACGCTTCAAACATTTTGGTTTTGCTTGGGAAATACCGGTAAAGTGCCGCTTCTGACACCCCTACTTCTTTCGCTAAACGTGCTGTTGTCATACGTTCCATTCCCCGTTCAGAATGCAGCATATGCGTCAGCACCGTCAACACTTGTTGCCGACGTTCTTTTACCGTGCGTTTTTCGATTTTTGGCGGTTTGATTTCCGCTGCTACCTCATCTACTTCTACGAGAGATAATTGTTCTACCATAGTTTATTTTTTACCTGAATGACCAAAACCGCCTTCACCACGCTCAGTTTCGGCAAATTCGCTGACAATATTGAATTCAGCTTGTACGACTGGCACAAAAACTAACTGTGCAATGCGGTCACCAACTTCAATTTTGAACGGTTCATGACCACGATTCCATACAGACACCATTAATGGGCCTTGATAATCTGAATCAATTAAGCCCACTAAGTTACCTAATACGATACCGTGTTTATGACCTAAACCTGAACGAGGCAGAATCACGGCTGCAAGGTTCGGATCGGCAATATAAATTGAAAGGCCTGTTGGAATAAGTTTGGTTTCGCCTGGTTGAATTTCAATGCCCTCTTCAAGCAATGCTCGCAAATCCAAACCAGCTGAACCTTCGGTTGCATAGGTTGGTAAAGGAAATTCGTTGCCAATACGACTATCTAAAATTTTTACATCAATTTTTTTCATGCCTATTTATCCTTTAAAAGAAATCTGTCATACAAAAGTGCGGTCACCAAATCCAACGAATTTTGAACGTATTTTATTTGTGATAATGCTCAACAATTTCAGTGACCAACACGTCTGCCAATTTATTTTTATCAGCTAACGGCAACGCTTTTTCGCCTGTTTTCCAAAAGATCTGCAAAGCATTTTGCTCTTGTCCGAATACTTGCCCACCCGATACATCATTGGCACAAATCATATCTAAATTTTTGCGTTGAAGTTTGCTCTTCGCATATTCAGCGACATTTTGCGTTTCAGCTGCAAAGCCCACTACAAATGGACGATCTTTTTCTAAACTTGCCACAGTGGCGATAATGTCTGGATTTTTCACCAATTTAAGAGAAAACTCATCGTTATCATTGGTTTTCTTAATTTTTTGATCTGCAACTTCCGCTACTCGATAATCTGCTACCGCAGCACAGCCAATAAAGATACGATTTTTGACCGCACTTTCAAGGGAGGCTTGCCACATTTCATGGGCGGTTGTCACATCAATACGATGAACATTTTTCGGTGTAGCCAGATTAACAGGCCCCGCAATTAAGGTGACATTTGCCCCACGTTTTGCAAAAGCCTCAGCAATTGCAAAACCCATTTTGCCTGAGCTGTGGTTAGAAATATAACGAACAGGATCGATAGCTTCACGCGTCGGGCCTGCCGTAATAGTGACACTTAAATCAGCTAAATCCTGCTGAACAGCAAAAAGTGATTGAAGCGACTCAAAAATTTCAGCAGGTTCAGACATTCTACCCGCTCCCACATCACCGCAAGCCTGAAAGCCACTATTTGGCCCAACAAAATGAATGCCTCGCGCAGAAAGAGCGGTCAAATTTTGTTGTGTAATTGCCTGTCGGTACATCTGTTGATTCATAGCCGGTCCGAGCAAAATAGGTGCACTTGTCGCAAGACAAATCGTGCTAAGTAAATCATTTGCCATTCCAACGGTTAAACGCGCAATAAAATCGGCACTAGCTGGCGCAATTACAATCGCATCAGCCCATTTGGCCAGCTCAATATGCCCCATGGCTAATTCAGCTTGAGGATCAAGTAAAGATTGAGAAACTGCATTGCCAGAAATGGCTTGTAGCGTTAAAGGTGTGACAAATTCAGCGGCAGCGGGTGTTAAAGTCACTCGAACTTCTACGTTAGATTTGCGTAATAAACGAATAAACTCAATGGTTTTATAGGCGGCGATGCCTCCTGTAATTCCGACAACAATACGCTTTCCGCTCAAGCTCATTTGCTACTCCGCTACGACTTAATAGAATGGATATGTTTTTTTGTGTGTTAGTACTTAACAACTTAAGGTCGCCTATTTTACTTCAAATTTCGCCAATAAAAAATTTTATTTTTGCGATCTCGATTTCAAAAATAAAACTGACTTCTCGCCAAGATTGAAAACATCATGAAAATTGACCGCACTTTTTTCTTTTCATTAATTAATATGCAGACAAACTCTCCTTTAATGCCTCGTGAAAAATTATTGAAATACGGCGTTGAGGCCCTAGAAGATCACGAATTACTTGCTATTTTTCTACGAACAGGGATTAAAGGTTGCCCTGTCATGGCATTATCACATAACGTGCTGCAACATTTTGGCTCCCTTCGAGCCTTATTAAGTGCAGATAAAGAAGCCTTTTGCAAAGTAAAAGGATTAGGCATTACGCAATTTGTTCAACTGCAAGCCACCACCGAAATGACAAAGCGTTATCTGAAACAAGAATTACTGATAGAGCATGTATTTAGCGACACATCTACAGTAAAGCTTTATCTTCAAGCAGAGCTTCACCACGAAGAACGTGAAATTTTTATGGTGTTATTTTTAGATAATCAACATCGTTTGATTAAAAAAGAGCGGTTATTTTTAGGCACAATTAATGTGACGAATGTTTATCCTCGTGAAATCATCAAAGAAAGTCTTTACTGCAATGCAGCTGCCTTAATTTTAGCCCACAATCATCCTTCTGGTATCGCAGAACCCAGTTATTCCGACAAACTGATTACACAAAAAATTATCGAAGCCGCCGAGTTAATAGATATTCGTATTTTGGACCATTTTATTGTCGGCAAAGGGACTTGTTATTCTTTTGCAGAACATAATCTGTTATAGTTTTAGGGAATTTGATGATTTTTTATCATTTATTTCTATTTAAAGACGGAAAAATCGCTTTTAGACTTGAGAAATAAAAATAAAGTCAGTATAATTTGCGACCTTTAATATAGTAAGTGGGTCGGATACTGCGACCTGACGAGGAAGCAAGCTTAGTTTTAAGCTTTATTATCCGAACCATAAGCTCGAGCTTATATTTAAATTATTGGAGATTATTATGTCTAGAGTTTGTCAAGTAACAGGCAAGCGTCCAGCTGTGGGTAACAACCGCTCACACGCAATGAATGCGACACGTCGTCGTTTTCTTCCAAACCTTCACACTCACCGTTTCTGGGTTGAAAGTGAAAACCGTTTCGTAACCTTACGTTTAACGGCGAAAGGTATGCGTATTATTGATAAAAAAGGCATTGATGCAGTGTTAGCTGAAATCCGTGCTCGTGGCGAAAAAATCTAAGGAGCTAAAACATGGCAGCTAAAGGCGCTCGTGAGAAAATCCGTTTAGTTTCTACTGCAGAGACCGGTCACTTCTACACAACTGATAAAAACAAACGTAATATGCCTGAAAAAATGGAAATCAAAAAATTTGATCCAGTAGTGCGTAAACACGTTATCTATAAAGAAGCAAAAATCAAATAATTTTGCTGATTTGAAAAAAGCCCGACATTGTTCGGGTTTTTTTATACCACAAATTCATTATCGAGATTATCTATGCCTGAACTTCCTGAAGTTGAAACAGCCCTGCGTGGTGTCAGCCCCTATTTGAAAGGTTTTATTATTGAAAAAATTGTAGTGCGCCAACCTCAATTACGCTGGGTGGTTTCTCCTGAATTAACAACGCTTAAAAACGTCAAAATTTTAGATACCTCTCGTCGTGCGAAATATCTCATTATTCATACTGAAAAAGGTTATATCATTGGTCATTTAGGCATGTCTGGCTCTGTTCGAATCGTGCCGCACAATAGCCCTATTGATAAACACGATCACCTTGATATTGTAATGAATAATGGCAAATTACTGCGTTATAACGACCCGAGACGCTTCGGTGCATGGTTATGGACTGAAAACTTAGATGACTTTCATCTTTTCCTAAAACTTGGTCCTGAACCACTTTCTGATGAATTTAATGCGGAATACCTTTTTAAAAAATCACGCAAGAAATCGACCGCACTTAAAACTTTTTTAATGGATAATGCTGTCGTCGTGGGCGTAGGAAATATTTATGCCAATGAAACGCTCTTTTTATGTGGTTTGCACCCAATGAAACTAGCCGAAAACCTCACGCGAAAACAATGCGTCTTAATCGTTGAAACGATTAAAAACGTATTAGCGAAAGCCATTATACAAGGTGGTACAACATTAAAAGATTTCTTACAACCCGATGGTCGTCCAGGTTATTTTGCGCAGGAATTGCTAGTTTATGGAAACAAAGGTAAACCTTGTCCTAAATGCGGCACTAAGATTGAAAGTATGATTATTGGGCAACGCAATAGCTTTTATTGCCCTCATTGTCAGAAAAAGAAATAGCTGTATAAAACTATATTTTTATGGCATAAATTAAATAATAAAAGGCATGGAATCCATGCCTTTTATTATTTTTACATCAATTACCAATGGTAACCTGCACCAACTGCTACACCCATTTTACCTTGTGTATCGCTAGTACCTGCTAAACGAATAATGATTTTACCGTTATCTGAAATACGTGACATACCTAATGCCACAGCATTTTGACCTTGGTAATTACCCGCCGCTACAGATACCATGCTTCTACCTGGAATGTAAGCTTGTGGTAATTGAGACGCTGCTAACGCACTTGCTGTACCTGCATTAACACGTTTGCCTAACTTGTTCACTTGACCATTTAACTTATTGATCTTGTTATTCATGTCAGCTTTTACTTCGTGTAATTGGCTGCCGTTTACTACATCAGTACTATCTGCTGCAATGCGTCCAGGTGCAACATTGGTAATTGGTTTATTACCTGCATCAATACCATTTTTAGTCATACTTGGACCATTTTTAATGGTAACACCATTGCTATCAATCACAGTATCCCCCGCAGTGAATTTATTCGCTGTTACAGTATTCACTTTAAGATCTTTATTTAGCTTAACTTTAACACCTTTAGGGTTAGCCACTGTAGTGATATTATCATCACCAGTAATCTCAACTTCATCGCCTAATTTTTTCACATCAGATTTATTACTATCACCAACAAAAGTTAAGCCTTTTGAGCTAATTGCCGTATTAGCATCTGCACCTTTTTGGATGTCATTTTTGGTTTTTTGCGATAAATCAATATGATAATTAGTCACAGATGTACCGTTGATATCTTTCTCACCTCTGTTTTCAACAACTAATGCTTCTGATGTAGTTACATTCGCTGAAGTATTCTTGGCACTAACACTATAAATAACTTGGCCGTTAGCTCCAATTCTTGATGTAACAATCGTATTTTTACCCTCTTCAACTTCTGTTTTGGCTGACTTTAATTGCGCCACATTAACAGCATCTGTATCTTTCTTACCAGCCGTAACGTTACTAATTGCTTTGCTCCCTGCATCAATTCCCATTGATGTCATGCTTGGACCATTATTAATAGCGACACGATTGCCCTCAATAACAGTATTGCCTGCAGTAAATTTATCCGCTGTCACATTTCCTGCTTTCAAGTCTTTCGTGGTTGAAATCGTGAAGTTAATACCATTTTGTTCAAGTTTGATATTATCACCAGCGATATAGTTTACCGTCTGACCTGATGCCACATTTGCAACTTCAGTTCCGGTCACTTCGCCAGTTGAACCTTCTTTCTTCGTCGCAGTGGCATTCCAACCTTTACTCGCAAGTTCTTTCACTTCGTGTAACTGACTACCATTCACTGCATCTTTACTATTGGCATCCAAAACACCATCTGCAACATTGCTAATTTTATTATCAGCAACATCAATACCTGTTTTAGTGACACTTGGACCATTAGAAATCGTTAAACCATTATCATTAATGATTGTATCACCTGCTTTTACACTATCTACTGCAATATTTTTATTTAATGTTACCTCAACTTGGCTTCCGCTTGCTTTGGTAGTGATATTTTTATCTCCCTTGATTGCAACTTCGTCATCAAGTTTTCTCACACCAGTTTTAGTACCGTTATCGCCTGTGAAAGTTAAACCTTTTGTGTTTACCGCAGTACTCGCATCAACACCTTTGTTGATATCTTCTTTCGTCTTATCTGACAAATCAATATCATAATTGGTCACTGTAGTATTACCAGCTTTATCTAAAACAGGTTCACCTGTTTTTACTTTTAATGTACCTGACTCGCTTGTCACACTCGCTGATGTATCTACGGCATCAATTGTATAAATACTTTCACCATTAGTGCCTTTAGATTTCTTGATAGACGTATTTTTACCTGCTACTACTTCTGTTTTAGCTGCATTAACAGTCTTGTTCAATTGTGAAACATTTACAGCATCAGTATCAGCAGTACCAGCGGCTACATTTGTGATTTTATTATCTGCAGCATCAATTCCTGATTTAGTAACACTTGGACCACCAGCAATAGTTAAACCTTCGTTATTAATGGTTGTATCACCTGCTGTTACATTATCTTTAGCATTAATATTAGTCACATTAATCATATCATTTAACTTAAAGGTGACATTATTGCCCTCTTTAGTGATTTGAATGTTGTCATTCTCACTTTTTAAATCGACTGTCGCATCTGGTGCGATATTAGATTTATTTTTACCGCCATCGACTGACAGATTCCAACCTTTGTTAGCAATCTCTTTCACTTCTTTCAATTGTGAAACATTCACTGCATCAGTCCCTGCCTCTCCTGCTTCTACATTGCTAATTTTCTTATTACCAGCATCAACCCCTTTATCTTTATCGATTGAAATAGGACCAACACCAATATGATCAAAACTTACCTCATTACTTGTTCCAATAGTAAATTCCTTACCATTTTGAGAAATAGATATATTTTTACCATCAATAAATTTAACAGTACTGCCCGCCTTAACCGCTTCTTTTTTTGGTATTGTCATTTGCAACAACATTCCAATAAGTCTTGTTGATGGCATCTGCAACAGAAGTTGCTGTCACTGGCGCATCCCCGTTAGCAGGTGTATTAACTTGTCCATTGTCACCGGCAGAAATCGTAGTTGTATTTACATCCACCTTGAAGGTTTTGACGCCATTCTCATCTCGACTACTTGCTGTCGTATTTTTGCCATTTTCAATATCAACTAAGCCTTTAATCACATTTTTGCCATCAGAATTAATATTATTTAGGCTTTGATTTGCAGCATTATCAATTTTATTTTTCGTTGCATCATCAATTTTCACTTCAACACCATTGTTAGCTGCAACTGTCGTTAAACCATTTGAACCTGTGATATTTAAAGATTGAGCTTCGAGATTAACCGCACCATTCCCTGTATCACCTGCTGTCTTCAAGTTGATGGCTTTAATGGCAGTATCAACTGCACCACTGGTTACAGCCTTATTATCCCCTTTCGTTACTGCAGTTGATTTATTTAATGTAAATGTCACATTGTCTGCATCGGCTGTACTGGTAATATCGGTACCATCCCCTACAATGCTTAAAGATTCACCCAATTTTTTCGTAGTACTTCCAGTATTACCTGTAAATGTAATTGGTTTATTACGTACACTATTAATTGCCTCTACAACATCACCAGCCTTTGCAATCGCATCGCCATCTGGCGTAGACGCATTACTTTGTGTATCAGAAGAAATTGTCGTCGTATTTACATTAAACGTCACATCAGTTCCATTTGCTGTTTTCGTTACAACTGCGGTTGTTTGTGTGCCATTTTTAAAATTAACGACATTATTATTGTTAATTCTCGCTTTAGAAGCATTATTTTCTAATACATTAAAGCCACTATTGTGTAATACCGTATAAAGTTGAGAACCATTTACAGCATCCGTTGAAGTTGGTGAAAGACGCCCTGCTGCCACATTATGAATTTGGCGTTCGTTACCGGCCTTGCCGACAGAAACAGCGCCATTGATTAAAGACTTATAAGCTGCAAAGTCAATCTTTTTACTTAAACCAGCATCATCTTTAAATTCTGCATTTCTAGTTGTACTATCGAACATATTCCCATTAGCTTGCGAATCAGCACCTAAAGCAACCGCATCCTGTGCAATTGCTTCAGCATAGCGACCGATTGCCACAGCTCGTCGCTGAGTAGCTCTCGCCGTATAACCTAGCGCCAACGACTCTCGCCCAGTTGCCTCTGAATTAGCCCCTTGAGAAATAGCAAAAGCCTCCGCTGCATTGGCGGCAAAACCTATTGCGATACCATGCTCTTTTTTCGCCTCTGAATCTCGTCCAGCTGAAATAGCGTAGCGTCCCAGCGCTTTCGCCCCATAGCCTAAAGCAATAGCTGAAGTATCTGCGGCTTTACTTTCTTCACCTATAGCAATCGCAGCGAAATATTTCTCTTTCGTTGTTGAATTTTCTATTGCTGTCGCATTACGTCCTATCGCAATAGAAGTCCAATAACCGGGTTTCTCATTTTCGCTTGTTTTAGCCCCCGATCCAATGGCAATAGCCCATTTTCCTTTGGCACTTGTTGTACTATCTCCAATTCCCACTGCATCTTCGCCAACATTAACTGGATTAACGTTCTCCCCCACAAATTTAGCTTGCGTAGGCATAATAGTGATTAAACCAATCGTAAGAATAGAAAGTTTAAAAAAAGAAAGCGAAGGCATCTCACTTATCGTACATTGTTTTAAACTGGCTGAGGCTTTTGTTTTACCTTTTGCAAACTCAGATGCAACAACAAATGATCGCATCGTTTTATTCCAAATAATTTTAAAAACGCAATTCATAAAAACTCCATTAAAATAAGCTCAATGAGCTACCATAAATATATGCTATAGTATTACTGAATAATACTGATGACAGTATAATCAATCATCATATTGATTGAAAGAAATCATTTATCAACAAGTCGGTATTTCTTTTCCCATATTCCCATAGAATAATCATGCTAAAATGATACCTCTTTATAGGTATTTTTATTCGAAAATTTGATCAACCCCAAGCTTTCCCAAAAAAAGCGTAGAAAAAGCCCTTCTTTTTGGTATCTTACACTTGCCTTGAACTATTTTTATGAGTGTATTCAAAAGCTTAATAAGAAACGTTCGCATTTTGTTTTTTTATTCTTTCCTGAATGGAGTAATTATCGTGAGCATATTGAGAAAAAGTCTTATACTGGCGACTTCTTTCGCAGCTTTAGGTGTATATAATTCAGCAATGGCTGAAATGGTTTATAAGCCTCTTGAACAACCTGTGGAAGCACCAAATTCTAGCTTAAAAATTGAAGCAGTAAATGAAAAATTTGCTGAGAAATATCCTAGCCAATTCAATTCGTGGAAAGCGACTGAAAAAGGTGACAAAATCATCTACGCCGACGAACAAGATCCTCGTTTAATCGTGTTATGGGGAGGCTATTCTTTCGCAAAAGAATATAATGCACCGCGTGGTCACGTTTATGCAGTGGAAGATGTACGTAATATTTTACGTACTGGTGCGCCAAAAAATGCAAATGATGGTCCACAACCAATGGCATGTTGGACTTGTAAAGGCCCTGATGTTCCTCGTTTAATTGCGGAATGGGGTGAAGATGGCTACTTTGGTGCAAAATGGGCTAAAGGTGGTCCAGAAGTGGTTAACTCTATCGGTTGTGCAGACTGTCACGATACTACATCAAAAGACTTTGCTGAAGGTAAACCTGCATTACGTATTGCGCGTCCACACGTTCTTCGTGCATTGGATCACTTAAATACTGCACTTCAAGCAAAAGCAAAAGCTGAAGGTAAAGAACAAGCTAACTTAAGCTTTAACACAGCTGCTCGCACTGAAAAACGTGCTGAAATCTGTGCGAACTGTCACGTTGAATACTACTTCGCAGGTGATTTAAAACAAGTAACCTTCCCTTGGGATAACGGTCAAACTGTTGATGACATCGAAAAATACTACGATGATATCGGCTTCAGTGACTGGACTCACTCGCTTTCTAAAGCACCAATGTTAAAAGCGCAACACCCTGACTTTGAAATTTGGTCTTTAGGTATGCATGGTAAAAACGGCGTAACTTGTGTCGACTGTCACATGCCTAAAGTACAAGGTAAAGACGGTAAAGTTTATACCGATCACCAAATCCAAAACCCATTCGATGCATTTGATAGCACTTGTGCAAACTGTCACGATCAAAGCAAAGAAAAACTTAAAGACATCGTCGCTTCACGTAAAAAAGAAGTGAAAGATGCAATGGGGCGTTTAGAAGATCAAGTTGTTCGTGCTCACTTTGAAGCAAAAGCAGCATGGGATGCAGGTGCAACTAAAGAAGAAATGGAACCTGCTTTAATGGATATCCGTCACGCTCAATGGCGTTGGGACTACACTGCAGCAAGCCATGGTGGTCACATGCACGCTCCAGATGTAATACTTCGTGTATTAGCTTCCGGTTTAGACAAAGCAGCAGATGCTCGTGCTAAACTTGCAGCAATCTTAACTAAACACGACGTGAAAACTCCGGTTGAAGTACCAGATATTTCTACAGCTGATAAAGCATGGAAAGTAATGGGTATCGATATCGAGAAAGAACGTAAAGCGAAAAAAGAATTCTTAGAAACTGTTGTACCTCAATGGGTAAAAGAAGCGAAAGCCAATGGCAAATTAGCTGAAGATACCGCAACAAAACAATAAAAAAAGAACCGCACTTTGTAGCTGAAGTGTCGAAGTGCGGTCATTTTTAACCCTATATTTGAGGTAATCAGAATGAATTTAACTTCTTTAATCAGCAAATCGGCAAAATCCTTTGCATTGCTTGCAATGCTTGTGGCACTGCCAATGGCTGCAAATGCTGAAGAGATGGCTAAAACACCAGCCTCTCAACTCACTTACGAGCCACAAATGGATAACCAACGTGATCCAAACCAATATTGTGCAAAATGTCACAAATTTGACAAAGTCGATAAAAACCAAACTTTAGATCAATCTGGTGGTGAATTACACTTTGGTAAATTCCACGGCGCTCACTTAAATCAAAAAAGCCCTAACACGGGTAAACCGATCAACTGTGTCAACTGTCACGGTAATATTTCGCAAGATCACCGTCGCGGAGCAAAAGATGTGATGCGTTTTGAAGGTGATATCTTTGGTGATAAAAAACCAATGTATACCGCGCAAGAACAAAACCAAGTTTGTTTTGCTTGTCACCAACCTGCAAAACTTCGTGAAAAACTTTGGGCGCACGATGTTCACGCAATGAAATTGCCTTGTGCAAGCTGCCACACATTACACCCGAAAGATGATGCGATGAAAGGTATTCAACCGAAAAATCGTGTGAAACTTTGTGTAGATTGCCACGGCGAACAACAAAAACGCAAAGCGGCAAAAGAAGCACAATCACAAACGCAATCAACCGAACAAAAGGATAAATAATGACAGCTTGTTCACGCCGAAACTTTGTTTCCGGCATGGGGGCATTAATCCTTATGACGGGGACATCAGTCACCTCTTTAGCGAAAGAGGAAAAGGCGGATAAACCGAAACGCTATGCAATGGTACACGACGAAACAGCTTGTATCGGCTGTACCGCTTGTATGGATGCTTGTCGTGAAACTAACCACGTTCCTGAAGGCGTTTCACGTTTGGAAATTCTCCGTAGCGAACCTTATGGCGAATTCCCAAATCAAGAATACGAGTTTTTCCGTCAATCTTGCCAACACTGTACAAACGCCCCTTGCGTGGCAGTTTGTCCAACCGGTGCATCATTTATTGATCCTGAAACAGGTATCGTAGATGTGCATAAAGATCTTTGTGTAGGTTGCCAATACTGTGTTGCAGTTTGTCCTTACCGCGTACGTTTCATTCACCCAGTACACCGTACTGCGGATAAATGTAACTTCTGTCGCGATACAAACTTAGCAGCTGGCAAACAACCTGCTTGTGTAGAAGCTTGTCCAACCAAAGCATTAACCTTTGGCGATATGAATGATCCAAGCAGTGCAGTTTCCCGCAAAGTGAAAGAAAATCCGGTTTATCGCACGAAAGTGGAATTAGGTACTCAACCAAATCTTTACCATATTCCATTCCAACATGGGGAGCCAAGAAGATGACATTAGATTATCCTGTTCCGTTTCACACGCCTAATTTGGTGTGGGATTCAACAATCGCTATCTATTTGTTCTTACTTGGTATTTCTTCCGGTGCGGTACAATTAGCGATTGCTTATAAACGTAGTCACAAATTAGAAAATCCTAGCAAAAACTGGATTATCAGAGCAGCCGCCGTTTTAGGTTCTGTGCCAACATTAATTGGTTTAACCCTGTTAATTTTCCACTTGGCACGTCCTTGGACATTCTGGAAATTGATGTTTAACTATCAATTTAACTCTGTAATGTCTATGGGGGTAATGTTATTCCAAGTTTATATGCTGTTCTTGGTATGTTGGTGTGCGGTTATCTTCAAAGAAGATATCATGGCGTTCATTCAACATTTTATGCCAAAACTTGGGTTCGTCGGTAAAATTATCAATGTATTAGAACGTTTAACTGGTCCTGTAGAAGTCATTCTCTTCATCTTAGCTGCTGTACTAGGGGCTTATACCGGTTTCTTACTTTCAGCATTGATTAGTTACCCAATGTTAAATAACCCTGTTCTACCAGCGTTATTCTTGGCTTCAGGTACATCTTCAGGTATCGCTGCAACCTTCTTATTTATCCTCATTGCAGGTAAATTAAAAGGTGATAGCCATGAATCACACTTCATTCATAAATTTGAAGTGCCAATTATGGTGACTGAACTTGGTTTATTAATCTGTTTCTTTGTTGGTCTACACTTCGGTGGTGGTCAGAAAGTAGTTGCATTGCATAATGCGCTTTCCGGCTTCTGGGGTGCAGTGTTCTGGATTGGGGTATTCTTAATTGGTATCATCATTCCTCTACTTGCGAACCTTGCAGCAAAAGACAGCTTAAAATACAATAAGAACTTTATTATCCTTGTGTCAATCTTCGACTTAATCGGGGTTCTCTGCTTACGTTACTTCATCTTGTACGGCGGACAACTTACCGTTGCATAAGGATAAATTTCTTATTTAATCAAAAGGCGTATACAATACGCCTTTTGTTTATTTAAAAGACTAAAGTGCGGTTAATTTTACGTATGTTTTTCATGCTTAAAATCAACCTTATTTTGTAAAATACAACCTTTAATACTGAAGAATACTATGATTCCCGAACTCGGATTTCTCTCATTACTCTTTGCCACCACCGCGGCGCTATTACTTTCTATCGTGCCGCAAATTGGTATTTGGCGAAATAAACCCTCTCTCACCAACACGGCTTGGGGATTAAGTTATTGCTTCGGTATTTTTACGAGCGTTTCAATCGGTATTCTTGCCTACTCTTTTGCAACAGATGATTTCACTTTGGAATACGTGGCAGCGCACTCCAATTCTCAACTACCAACATTTTTTAAAGTCGCCGCCACATGGGGCGGACATGAAGGCTCTATTTTATTTTGGCTTTTTACATTAAGTCTTTGGTTAGTGGCTTTTGCCTTTTTCTCTCGCAAAAATGACCGCACTTTTTCTGCACAAACCCTTTCTTTACTTGGCTTAATTTGTCTTGGGTTTGCTATTTTTATTTTGTTCTACTCCAATCCATTCGGACGTGCGTTTCCTGCCCCTTCGGAAGGACGAGATCTCAATCCAATGCTGCAAGATATTGGCTTAATTTTCCATCCACCACTGTTATATGTGGGTTATGTGGGCTTTGCTGTTAACTTTGCCATGTCAATTTCAGCCTTAATTTTTAATCGCTCTGCACAAGCGATCGCACGTACGATGCGAGCCTGGGTTCTCGTTTCTTGGTTATTCTTAACCTTAGGGATCGTTCTCGGTGCCTGGTGGGCATATTACGAGTTAGGCTGGGGCGGCTGGTGGTTCTGGGACCCTGTTGAAAACGCCTCACTTATGCCATGGTTATTGGGACTCGCACTGCTACACAGCTTGATGGTGACGGAAAAACAAGGTATGTTTAGCTACTGGACAATACTCTTTTCCCTGCTCGCTTTTGCATTCAGTGTATTAGGCACATTTATTGTCCGTTCAGGTGCATTAACCTCTGTTCATGCTTTTGCTTTAGATAGCTCCCGTGGTTATGTGCTATTACTGATTTTCTTTTTATTGACTGTCGGCTCGCTCAGTTTATTTGCCCTACGCACAAATACCAATGAAAGTGCGGTCAAATTCCCGCTCATTTCTAAAACCGGAGCTATTTTAGGCTTAAACATCGTATTAACCGTGGCCACCGTCAGCACATTCTTAGGCACTTTCTATCCAATGCTATTCCAAGCCATGAGTTGGGGAAGCATTTCCGTGGGCGCGCCTTACTTTAATAGCATTTTCTTGCCATTGCTCACTTTAGTGCTTTTTGCGATGGCGGCGACACTTTGCTTAAGCTGGTTTAAATCTGATAAAAAACGCTTTTTCAAACGCTTGTTATTACTTATTCCTGCTGCAATGATTGCTTATGGCATGATTTGGAATGCGCTACAAAATGACAACGCATTACGCTTTCATTTCTTCGCTTATGTATTACTCACCCTTGCTATTTGGGTATTATTCGTCACCTTATGGCAAAATTGGGCAAAAGTAAGACTTGCCTATTTCGGGATGATTCTCGCACACTGTGGCGTGGCGATTGCCACAATGGGTGCCGTGATGAGTAGTTACTTTGGCAGTGAGTTAGGTGTTATAGTTGCGCCACAGCAAAGCCAACAATTAGGCCAATTTGAATTCCACTACGATCGTTTTTCCAATGAAATAGGTCCAAACTTTACCGCCGAAGTCGCTTTCTTTAGCGTGTCAAAACAAGGCAAACCTTACGCTGAAATTTTACCGGAGCGCCGTTATTATGATGTTCGCACCATGACTATGAGTGAAGTGGGCTTAGATGCAGGCTTTTGGGGCGATTTATATATTGTGATGGGCGATAACTTAGGTAAAGGTGAATTCACATTCCGCTTACATTACAAACCACTTATTCGCTGGTTATGGCTCGGAGGCATTTTAATGGCACTTGGCGCATTATGTTCAGCCATCAATTTGAAGAGAAAACGTGATGAATAAAAAGTTTATTTTGTTTTTACCGCTGATTTTGTTATTGAGTATTTGCTTACTGCTTTTTGTTGGCTTACACAAAGATCCAAAACAAATTGCCTCTGCACTCATTGATAAACCTGTGCCGGAATTCTATCAAGCGAATTTGCTTGAACCGAGTCAAATTGTCAGCCCAAGAGATTTTCCAAAAAAGCCTTTTCTGCTTAATGTGTGGGGAAGTTGGTGTGGCTATTGCCAACAAGAACATCCTCTTTTGATGGAAATTTCAAAAGAAGTACCCATTGTTGGAATCGACTATCGTGACAAACCTCAAAATGGCATTGCGATGCTAGAGCGCATGGGCAATCCATTTATACTCACTATTGACGATAGCCGTGGTGAATTTGCGATGCAATTGGGCGTAGATGGTGCGCCAGAAACCTATGTTGTCGATGAACACGGCATGATCCGTTATCGTCATTCTGGCTATATGGATAAAGAAACATGGCTCACTGAGATCAAACCAAAACTTGATGGATTAACTAAAAAGTAAAATGAAAAAATTAACCCGATTTCTGACCGCACTTTTACTGACGTTTGCCCTTTTTGCTCACGCAGAAATGGTGGATACCTATGCGTTTAAAAACCAAGCCGATCGTACTCGTGCTGTTGAACTGGCAAAATCCTTACGTTGCCCACAATGTCAGAATCAAAACTTAGTTGAGTCCAATTCACCAATTGCTTATGACTTACGTATTGAAGTCTATAAAATGGTGGATGAAGGAAAAACGAATCAGCAAATTATCGACACGATGACAGCTCGTTTCGGTAATTTCGTAAACTATAAGCCACCTTTTCAATGGAATACGGCACTACTCTGGCTATTGCCTATTTTGTTATTAATTGGGGCTTTTGCATTAATTTTATTTTCTACTAAAAAATCAGAAGGCGAGCCAAAACAACTCGAAAATCAACCTCATCGTGCGCCTAAAGAAGAAAAAAGTGCGGTCAAATTTGAAACCAAATCCGCCATTTGGGTCTTTGCTATTTTATTAATTCTTCCCTTAAGTTATTATTTTTCCCTTGATCGTTTTGAGCGAGTTCAACAAGGTGAAAAAGAAATGATTGAGCTTGCCAATAAAAAAACAGATACATCAATGGTGCATCAAAAAGAAGATATGGTGCTCAAAATTCAAAATAAAATTCGAGAAGATGTAAATAACCCTGAGCTTTGGGCTCAGCTAGGTGATGCCTACATGCAAAATGATGAATTTGATCATGCGCTCATCGCCTATGGCAATGCAGAAAAAATTTCAGGCACAACGCCCGCTATTTTAGGCCTAAAAGCGACCGCACTTTATTATCAAGCCGGTCAAAACATCACACCACAAATCCAGCAAATAATGGATGAAGCCTTAAAACAGGATAAAAATGAAATTTCAGTCCTCACGTTACTAGCGACTGAGGCCTTTAAAAATCATCAACCGGAACAATCCAAAGCCTATTGGCAGCAATTATTAGATTCGGGTAATGCTGCCGTGGATCGCCGTACTGTCATCCAACGAATCAAAATGATAGACTATTTTGAAAAAGGACAAACCTCACAATAAGCTATGTCTCATTATTCAGAAAATATCATTATTGGCGCCGGTGCTGCCGGCTTATTTTGTGCCGCACAGTTAGGCAAGCTGGGCAAACAAGCCACCATTTTTGATAACGGTAAGAAAATTGGTCGAAAAATTTTAATGTCTGGCGGTGGATTCTGTAATTTCACCAATATGGAAATCACATCTGGCCGTTATATCAGCCAAAATAAACATTTCGTCAAATCTGCCTTAAAACGTTATACACAATGGGATTTCATTGCTTTAGTCGCTGAATACGGCATTCCTTACCACGAAAAAGAATTAGGTCAGTTATTTTGTGATAACGGCGCAGAAGATATTGTGAAGATGCTCGGAACTGAATGTGACAAATACAGTGTCAACATTCAACTACGAAGCGAAGTGAATGATGTTGAAGCCGTTGAAAACAACCCTAGCGTACGGTTCAAATTAAAGGTAAATGCAGTTGAATGGCAATGCCAAAATTTGATTATTGCCACGGGCGGGCTCTCTATGCCTGGCTTAGGCGCTTCGCCTTTTGGCTATCAAATTGCAGAACAATTTGGGTTAAATGTGATTCCTCCGCGAGCAAGTCTTGTGCCATTCACGTGGCGAGAAAGTGACAAATTCTACTCGGCGCTCTCTGGTGTTTCATTAGATGTAGCTGCAACGAATCAGCACAAAACCTTTACTCATCAAATGCTGTTCACCCATCGTGGCTTATCAGGCCCTGCTATTTTACAAATCTCCAATTATTGGCAACCTGGTGAAAGCATTCATTTAGATTTATTGCCTTATAACAATATTCGACATCACCTAGATGAGATGCGTCAATCTTCGCCAAAATTGCAATTAAAAACCGTATTAAGTCGCTTATTACCGAAAAAATTAGTCGAGCTTTGGTTAGAACAAGGCTTGATTCAAGATGAAGTGATTGCGAACTTAAGTAAAGTGCGGTTAGAAAATTTAGAGAATTTAATCCACAACTGGCAATTTGTTCCTAATGGCACTGAGGGCTACCGAACGGCTGAAGTCACGATGGGTGGTGTCGATACTCATGAGATCTCATCTAAAACCATGGAGGCGACAAAGATTAAAGGTCTCTATTTTATCGGTGAGGTGCTAGATGTTGTCGGCTGGTTAGGTGGCTACAACTTCCAATGGGCATGGAGTTCGGCTGCTGTTTGTGCAATGGGGATTGCTGAAAGTTAAGCCCCTCTTTACATTTAAAAGACAAAAAGCCGATGTTCACGCATCAGCTTTTTGTTGTTTAGGACTTAAGGATTAGCGATTTTTAAAACGATATCTTCAATTTTTTTAGCAAAATATGTCGAATTTTCTAAATGAGCATTATGCCCAGCATGAGGAGTAATCGTTAAATCAAGTTGATTATCCTCTGCCATTTGACGAAACTTTTGATCTCGTTCTCCACAAAAATAAAAAAATGGCTGCAAACTTAACCGCACTTTCTCTCGAAAATCAGGCTGTTTGGCAAGGCTAGTGGCTAATAACATCTTACCAATATTTGCCCCGCAATTGGCTTTTCGCTTTTCAATTAATGCTTTGCGTTGTTGTTCATTCAAATGAGAAAAGACGGGTTGTTGATACCAATCTTCGAGTACGGCTTCAGGGGTTTCATGGAAAAACCGCTCCGCCCACATTTTGTCATTAGCTAAACGGCTTTGTTTTTCTTGCTCAGACTGTAAACCTAAATTTGCCCCTTCTAAAATGACCGCCTTTAAATGCCCTATTTTTACTCTAGCTTGCAGTGCATAATAT
This sequence comes from Haemophilus sp. SZY H53, assembly GCF_054332375.1. Taxonomy (NCBI): domain Bacteria; kingdom Pseudomonadati; phylum Pseudomonadota; class Gammaproteobacteria; order Pasteurellales; family Pasteurellaceae; genus Haemophilus; species Haemophilus sp. SZY H53. The sequence continues at coordinate 131,854 of NZ_JBTGNV010000003.1, read as the reverse complement.
TGTGCGATTCGTCCACCAAGTGAATAACCGATCAGGATATAAGGTTCATCTTTTATGAGACTTTGTATTTGGCTTTCAAGAAATTGAGCCGTTTGCTCAAAATCTTCAACCACTACAGCTTTATTCTCGCCATGAAACGGTAAATCGAGAGAGAGACAACGAAAGTGCGGTAGATTTTCGATGACTTTTTGCCAGTCCGATTTTGTACCTAATAAACCATGGAGAAAAACAAGATTCATCATAATGCCATATAAAGAAATCCCCTCTTAAGAGGGGAAATGAATGAATAAATTATTCACCAACCACAGCGTGGCTGATTTGTTCAATCAAGCGTTTATAAGTCTCGCTACCATCACTAGGATTCGTTTTGATTTCAATTAAGGTTGCGCGGCGACGTGTGTAAGCCTGTTTCAACACTGCGCTTAAATCCGCCCAAGTGTAAGGTAAGGCGTATTTCAAGCCAAACATATTCGCAATCTGTGAGAAATCACCATTATGCGGCAAGCGATAGAATTGTTCTTTCACCTCTTCATCAACGGGCAACATATCAAAGATTGCGCCACCATTATTGTTGATTACAAAAATAATGGTTGGTTGAGTCACGTTCTTAAATAAGGCTAAAGAGTTCAAATCATAAAGCGTGGACGTATCGCCAATCATCGCCACTACAGGTTGATTAGAACCAATACCAATACCCGCAGCGGTTGCTAATAAACCGTCAATTCCGCTTGCACCACGGTTGGTGAAAATTGGATAACCTTCTGGCAATTTCGTTAACGCATCCACCAAGCGCACAAAAAGGCTATTTCCTAAAAACAAAATACCGTTGTAAGGTAGAACACGCTCAATATGATGTGCTAATGAGGCTTCATTAAGATTGCCGCCGACTTGTTGCTCGATAAAAGTTGCACAGAATTTTGAAAGCGCAAGTGGTTCGAGTAACCAAGGTTTTTGACGCAATGGCGGATGTGCACGCAACCAATGATGCGTTTTTGCATTAAAGCGAGTTTGGGTATGATGATTTGGGTCAACTGCATTTTGACTTTGCTCCACCACCCAAAATTCGCCTTGGAATTCTGCTAAGAATTGGTTGATACGTTTACTGATAAAACGAGAACCAAATTGGATCACAATATCTGCTTGAAGCAATTTTTGCTTCACAGTTTGATTTGCTAACCAAATATCCGCATAAGGCATGAGCGGTTCTACACCAGATTGAATATCCGTCAGCAAAATCCACCCCATGGTATTTGCCCATGAGTTAATCCCCATTGCTTGTTCTGGGGTTAATTGCCCTGCAACAATAACACCTCGTTTCGTGCGCCAAGTATCCCAATTTTCATGCATAAGCACTTCTTGTTGCAATGGCTGATGATCAACCCAATTTTTAGACTGGCTTAACCAACGTTGAATTGGCATTAACCACGGATGGCTGTCAATTTCTTGTTCTTGTGCATTATAAAGTGGCTCTGCAAAAGGTACATTAATATGCACCACGCCTGGTTGTTGCTTTTGTTTATAACACGCTTGTTCTAACGTAGAAATTAACCATTTTGCTGCATAATCGGCTTGAGGTTTAGGTAAATTTACGCTTGCGACAGGATAGTCCGCAAACATATTTTGTTGTACGATGGCTTGATTCGCACCACATTCCCATAATTCAGGTGGTCGATCGGCAGTAAGAATAATTAAATTCACGCCTGTTTGGCGAGCTTCAATAATCGCAGGATATAAATTGGCTGCTGCCGTGCCTGACGTCACAATCACGGCAACAGGCGCTTGTGTGGATTTCGCTATCCCCAAAGCAAAAAAGCCTAAGCCACGCTCATCAAAATGACTATGACACGTTGCTCGAGAGGCATTTTGTAAACGCACAGCTTCTAACGTTAAAGGTGTTGAGCGAGAACCTGGCGCAATACAAAAGTGACTCACTCCTTGGCGAACCAAGGTTTCTAAGATCACTTTTGACCAACAACGATTAAATACGCTTACAGACATTCTTCTTATTCTCCGTTATTCTCTGCAAACAGGGAAATGAGCCCTGCCGCTTTACGTTCAATTTCCAACCACTCTTCTACAGGTTGTGAGCCTTCCACAATACCGGCGCCAGCAAATACACGCACTCGGTTTTCTTCAATAAAAGCCGAACGAATGGTGACGCAAAATTCTGAAAGATGTTGACTCATCATGCCTAATGTACCGGCATACCAACGACGATCAAAAGTTTCAATTTCAGCCAAGGCTTTCTTCGCTTGCTGCTGTGGTAAGCCTGACACTGCGGCCGTTGGATGGATCGCTTTCAGCAAATCGGCATCCGTACAAAGTGCGGTCAATTTTGCTTGCATTTTTCGAATCAAATGCTGCACTTTGCGTAATGGCTTTAATGCGACATCATCAACAGTAATTTGCTCCACTAAGTGACTGATATTTTCTGAAATATCCTCAACGACCAACCAGTTTTCATTGAGGTTTTTTTTATCATTTAACAGCCAATTCGCACGTTCATCATTTTCACTCGGATTATCACTAACAGGCGCCGTGCCCGCAAGGGCCTCTGTAAATAACAGACGATTATCTCGTGCAAACAGGCGTTCTGGTGTTGAGCCCACAAAACAGTTTTGGGCGTTATCTGCCCATAGAAAATGGTAACAACCGCTATTTTGGGCTTGGCTTGCAGCAAGAAAATCTTTTCCGTTTAACTCACCTTGAATATGAAGCACCGTTTCATTTGCTAAGACAAGCTTGGTTAATTCCCCTTGTCGAATTCGAGTGAGCGCTTGATTGACCCAATCACACCACGTACCTTGATTCGCTTTTGGCTCTACACTTTCAATAGTTAATTGATTAAACGGTGAAAGTGCGGTCATTTTTTCAAATGAATTCAAAATCGTTTTTGCCGAATCAAGCTTATTTGTTTCAACAAAAACTGAAACCACGGTCTCACCATTTTGCTGTTCAATTAAAACTTGAGGCAAAATAAACTGACTTTCACCTTGAAACTGTAAACGGCCCACTAAAGGGAAATCATGCTCTTGAATAAATTGCTGTGCCAAATTCACATCTGAAAATGACCGCACTTTACCCACGGCAGCGACGGTTTTAGCTTCATCACGAAAACGCAAATAAAATTGCGGATAGACTGACTGCCCTTTCATCCACGCCAAAAGATCAACATCCGATTCCACCTTCGTTTGAAGATGTACAATAGATGCTTGCAGATCCGTTGTCGCCAAAGCATCAAATTGGCGAATTAGCGCAGATTTAGCTTGTTCTAAAGGGCTCATGAAAAATAATAAAATACACAAAAAATTAGCCCATATTCTACCGCACTTTAATACATTCAAAAAATTTTTTTATTAAATCTTTTCAAGATAAGAATTTAAGCGTAAATTAGGCATAATTTTTGAATGAAAATCTAATTATCATAGGATGTTATTAATGCGCTCATTTCCAAAATCAGACAAATTAGAACACGTTTGCTACGATATTCGCGGGCCGGTTCACAAAGAAGCTTTACGCCTAGAAGAAGAAGGCAACAAAATCTTAAAGCTTAATATCGGCAACCCTGCCCCATTTGGTTTTGAAGCACCTGATGAAATTTTAGTTGATGTGATCCGCAACCTACCATCTGCACAAGGTTATTGCGATTCCAAAGGTTTGTATTCTGCGCGTAAAGCTATCGTGCAATACTATCAATCTAAAGGTATTCATGATGCGACCGTAAACGATGTATACATCGGGAATGGTGTATCTGAATTAATTACCATGTCCATGCAAGCACTCCTTAATGATGGTGATGAAGTATTAGTTCCAATGCCAGACTATCCATTATGGACAGCGGCTGTCACTTTAGCGGGCGGAAAAGCGGTACATTATTTATGTGATGAAGAAGCGGGCTGGTTCCCTGCTATTGATGATATTCGCGCGAAAGTCAATGCCAAAACTAAAGCTATCGTCGTGATCAACCCTAACAACCCGACAGGTGCAGTTTATAGCAAAGAGTTACTCGAAGAAATTATCCAAGTGGCACGTGAAAATAATCTGATTATTTTTGCAGATGAAATTTATGACAAGATTCTCTACGATGGTGCAATTCATCATCATATCGCTGCTCTTGCACCAGACGTATTAACCATTACATTCAATGGATTATCAAAAGCATATCGTGTTGCGGGTTTCCGTCAAGGTTGGATGATTTTAAATGGGCCAAAACAACATGCCAAAGGCTATATTGAAGGCTTGGATATGCTGGCGTCGATGCGTTTATGTGCAAACGTACCAATGCAGCATGCGATTCAAACCGCATTAGGTGGCTATCAAAGCATTAATGAGTTTATTCAACCTGGAGGTCGTTTACTTGAACAACGTAATAAAGCCTACGAATTACTAACTCAAATCCCGGGTATTAGCTGCGTAAAACCAATGGGGGCAATGTATATGTTCCCGAAACTCGACATCCAAAAATTCAATATTCATAGTGATGAAAAATTTGTACTCGATTTATTACGTAAAGAGAAAGTACTTTTAGTACATGGTAAAGGGTTTAACTGGCATTCACCGGATCACTTCCGTGTGGTGACACTTCCTTATACTGGCCAATTAGAAGAAGCCATTGGTAAATTGGCACGATTCTTAGAAACTTATCGTCAATAATCAGAATAAAAAAGAATCGATAAATTTAATCAGCCTTCTCAAATTGAGGCGACACAACCAAAGATTGAAGCCTTGCTAAGCATGCCGTCATGACTATATTGAAGAAGGCAGGCGCAATGATTTTTGTGGACGATAAAACATCATGTTTTTCTAGCCAGAAATTGACTAACAGAGAAGAGATTCAACCAAAAATTAAAAGGACTGAGCCCAATACAATATTGTCATCAGTCCTTAAATAAATCATCTAAATTTTGGAGTCAAATCATCGCTCTTTTTGGCTTAAATTCATTCATCCATATAACCTAAACTTCTTAAGGCGCGTTCATCGTCCGCCCAACCCGACTTCACTTTAACCCAAAGTTCAAGGTGTACTTTATTATCAAATAAGCGCTCCATGTCAGCGCGTGCTTCCATACCAATGGTTTTAATTTTTTGCCCTTGAGCACCAATCACCATTTTCTTTTGACCTTCGCGCTCAACCAAAATCAAGCCATTGATTTCATAAGTACCACGTTCATTTACTTTAAATTGTTCAATTTCAACAGTCACCGAATAAGGCAGCTCTTCTCCGGTGAAACGCATTAATTTTTCACGGATAATTTCTGACGCCATAAAACGTTGTGAACGATCGGTTACATAATCCTCTGGGAAGTGATGAACGCCTTTACGTAAGGACTGACGAACAATTTTCTCTAATTGATGGACATTATTACCACGTTGCGCGGATATTGGCACAATGTGAGCAAAGTTAAACTTACTGCCTAAATCCGTAATAAATGGCAACAAATCATCTTTATTCTTGACGTTATCAACTTTGTTGATAGCGAGTACAACAGGCGCTTTGGCATTACGTAATTTGTTTAACACCATTTCATCATCGGCATTCCAATGTGTGCCATCTACGACAAAAATAATGAGATCCACATCCCCGATCGCTGAACTTGCTGCACGATTCATTAAACGGTTAATCGCGCGTTTTTCTTCGATATGAAGCCCCGGCGTATCCACATAAATTTCTTGGTAGATGCCTTCGGTTTTAATTCCCACAATACGGTGACGCGTGGTTTGCGCCTTGCGAGACGTAATCGAGATTTTTTGACCCAAAATTTTGTTTAACAGGGTAGATTTCCCCACATTTGGGCGGCCTACAATGGCGATAAAACCACAATAGGTCTCTTGTTCTTGATTTAATTCGGTCATTTTATTTCCAATATTTTTAAAATTTGTTCTGCGGCCGCTTGTTCTGCTTTACGGCGGCTAGAACCTTTTGCAATAAAAGTGCGGTCAATATTTGGTACGTTTTTTACCGTACATTCCACGGTGAAGGTTTGGCAATGAGCTTCACCTTCAATTTTAATTACTTCATAAGTTGGCAAGGCGAAATGCTTACCTTGTAAATATTCTTGCAAGCGTGTTTTGGCATCTTTCTGGTTATCACCCGGCTTAATTTCAGCGAGTAAAGTTTTATACCAACTACGCACAATATCTGCCGCTTTATCAAAGCTTGAATCCAATGCCATTGCGCCAATTACCGCTTCAACACAATCGGCTAAAATAGATTCTCGACGAAATCCCCCGCTTTTCAACTCGCCAGAACCTAAGGACATATAATCCCCGAGTTCAAAATTTCGGGCAATCATTGCCAGTGTCGGCTCACGCACTAATGTTGCTCGCATTCTGCTTAGTTCACCTTCATTACAACGAGGGAATTGATGATAAAGCGCATCTGCGATGACATAATTGAGGATAGAATCACCTAGAAACTCTAGGCGTTCATTATGTTGAGTGGCGGCACTGCGGTGTGTCAGTGCCAATTTTAAGTGTTTTAGATCGGAAAATTGATAACCAATTTTTCGTTCTAGTCGATCTAAATGATTCATATTAATTAATTTTTGTAAAGAAACGGTCTAAACGGAAGCCTGTAGGCCACTCATTTGGTTCTTTTTCTAAACTCATCCAAATATAAGTGGCTTTACCCACGATATTTTTTTCCGGTACAAATCCCCAAAAACGGCTGTCATCACTATGATCACGGTTATCCCCCATCACAAAATATTGCCCTTCAGGCACAATCCATTCTGCAGTAGGTAAGCCTTCTTGTGGATAGAATTCAATCCCCGAATAACGGCGCATTGGCTCCACTAAAATCGTGTGTGTCACGTCACCGATTTCCAAATATTCCACTTGCGTTGGGAATGCTGGATTTGTGGGTTCTTGTTTATATTCAAACGCTTTAGTTTGGCAATCTACTTCGCATGGTTTGCCATCTTTACCATAAACCAGTGTTAAAGCACTTTTTTCAACATCAAGGATAATACGGTCACCGCCTTTACCCACAATACGTTTGATGTAATCCACACCTGACATATTGTTTTTAGATGTTAACGCAAGATTTTCAGCATATGACGCTCTCGTTGCACCTAAACTCGTACGAAGTAGTGCTTGTTCCGGCGCTTTAAACACGATCACATCACCACGTTCTGGTTTGTTACCTTCAATAATCGTATTTTGGAAAATAGGATCTTTAATGCCATAAGTATATTTATTCACGACGAGAAAATCCCCTACGCGCAAGGTCGCTTCCATTGATCCCGATGGAATTTGGAATGGTTCAAAAATAAATGAACGCACAAGGAATACCACGGATAACACAGGGAAAAGCGAAGAAATAAATTCTGAACCTTCTGAAATTGGCTCAATTTTCGCTTTTTCTTCATCCGTTAATGCTTTGCCTGAACGTTGTTCTGCGCGTGCGATTTGACGACGACGTCTTGGCATCACCGCAAAACGGTGATAGCACCATAAAATGCCAGAAAGTGCGGTTAAAATCAGCAATAAAATACTGAATGTGTTAGGCAGTTGGAAATGGTCTAACGCTTTCCAACCGGCAAATCCCACAACTAACAACAGAATAAAAAATACATTCGACATTGTTCTACTTTCCTATTTATCTTTACCAACGTGTAAGATCGCTAAAAACGCTTCTTGCGGCACTTCCACGTTACCTAAAGATTTCATTCGTTTTTTACCTTCTTTCTGTTTCTGTAAGAGTTTTTTCTTACGGCTCACATCACCACCATAACATTTTGCTAATACGTTTTTACGCAATTGTTTTACGGTTGAACGCGCAATAATGTGGTTACCAATCGCAGCTTGGATCGCGATATCAAATTGTTGACGTGGAATCAGCTCACGCATTTTTTCAACTAACTCACGACCACGATAAGGGGCGTTATCTTTATGAACAATTAACGCTAACGCATCAACACGATCACCATTAATCATGATATCCACGCGCACCATGTCCGCCGCTTGGAAACGTTTAAAACCATAATCCAAGGAGGCATAACCGCGAGAAGTTGATTTCAAGCGATCGAAGAAATCTAATACGACTTCGCCCATTGGGATTTCATAAGTTAACGCAATTTGGTTGCCGTGATACACCATATTGGTTTGTACACCACGTTTTTCCACACAAAGAGTAATCACGTTACCTAAGAATTCCTGTGGTACTAACATATTACATTCTGCGATAGGCTCGCGAATTTCTGAAATATTATTCAATGGCGGTAATTTCGCTGGACTATCCACATAAACCACTTCACCATTGGTCATTTCGACTTCATAAATTACAGTTGGTGCCGTGGTAATCAAATCAAGATCGTATTCACGCTCTAAACGCTCTTGAATGATCTCCATGTGTAAAAGCCCCAAGAAACCACAACGGAAACCAAAACCTAAAGCCGTCGAGTTTTCTGGTTCATAGAAAAGTGATGCATCGTTTAGGCTTAATTTACCTAACGCATCACGGAAAGCTTCATAATCGTCAGAGCTAACTGGGAATAAACCAGCATAAACCTGCGGTTTTACTTTCTTAAAGCCTGGCAATACATGGCTTGCCGGATTATGTTGATGGGTTAAGGTATCCCCTACTGGTGCACCTAAAATATCTTTAATTGCACAAACAACCCAGCCTACTTCGCCGGTATTTAATACGGTCGTATCCACTTGTTTTGGCGTAAAAATCCCTAAACGATCAACGTTGTAAGCCTGTCCGGTAGACATTACTTTGATTTTATCGCCTTTACGCAATACGCCATTTTTAATACGAACCAATGACACCACGCCTAAATAGTTATCGAACCAAGAGTCAATAATCAATGCTTGTAATGGTGCATCAGAATCACCTTCTGGTGCGGGGATTTTCGCAACAATTTCTTCTAATACATCTTCGATACCCACACCGGTTTTCGCCGAACAACGTACCGCTTCCATCGCATCAATACCGACAATGTCTTCAATTTCTTCGGCAACACGTTCAGGATCAGCAGCAGGTAAGTCGATTTTATTTAAAATCGGCACGACTTCTAAATCCATTTCAATGGCGGTATAGCAGTTTGCCAAGGTTTGGGCTTCTACACCTTGTCCCGCATCCACAACTAACAATGCCCCTTCACAAGCCGCAAGAGAACGCGATACTTCATAAGAGAAGTCCACGTGTCCTGGTGTATCGATAAAGTTTAATTGATATGTTTCACCGTCTTTAGCTTGATAATTTAAGGTTACACTTTGCGCTTTAATGGTAATGCCACGCTCACGCTCAAGATCCATGGAATCCAACACTTGCGCTTCCATTTCACGATCCGAAAGGCCCCCACAGGTCTGAATTAATCGGTCAGAAAGGGTCGATTTACCGTGGTCAATATGGGCAATAATAGAAAAGTTACGAATATTCTTCATAAATAGATTAGTTTTCTCAAAAATCATTAAATTTAACTGGCGGATTGTACCTGAAAAGCACGGAAATCGCTAGGGATCAAAGGGAAAAGTGCGGTCAAATTTTCAAACCTTTTAGATAAACAAAACCCCGAATGACTTCGGGGTTTCTTTTTTCATTCAAACTGAAATTATAGGCTTTCAGTGAAAGTACGAGTAATAACGTCGCGTTGTTGTTCTGGTGTTAAAGAGTTAAAACGTACTGCGTAACCAGAAACACGGATAGTTAATTGTGGGTATTTATCAGGGTTGTTTACTGCATCTTCTAACGTTTCACGACGTAATACATTTACGTTTAAGTGTTGACCACCTTCAACTTTAACAGTTGGTGCTACGTTTACTGGTAATTCACGATATTCGATTTGGCCTAATTCGCTAACTGCTACAACTTGGTCTTCAGCAAATTCGCCTTTGGCACATAAGCAACGCGCTTCATTTTTCTCGCTATCTAATAACCAGAATGAGTTTAAAAGATTGTCATTTGCTGCTTGAGTAATTTGAATACCTTTGATCATAAAATGCCTCCTAGCTTGGCGTTTGTATATTAATTGAACTGTGCAAATTTTATCAAATTATTTTAAAATTTCAATTTATTTTGACTTAGAACAGATTCTTTTTTTCAAACTATCTTATAAAATTGATCTAAATTAAAGTTTTAGATATAAAAAATACAATATATATTTTTATTTAACAAAATATTAACATACTTAATCAAATAAAGTCTTTATAAGTCATTTCACCTATAATATTCGGAAACTTATCTAATAAGGAAATATAACATGAAAACTTGGACAGATGTTATCGGTCAAGAGAAAGAAAAACCTTACTTTAAACACATTCTACAACAAGTGCATCAAAAGCGACTTGCCGGAAAAACCATTTACCCACCGCAAGATGAAGTATTTAATGCCTTTAAATATACGGCATTTGATGAGGTGAAAGTCGTCATTTTAGGACAGGATCCCTACCATGGCCCAAATCAAGCACACGGTTTAGCTTTTTCGGTAAAACCCGAAGTCGCTATTCCCCCTTCTTTACTGAATATGTATAAAGAATTAGCTAACGATATTCCTGGTTTTCAAATGCCAAATCATGGTTACTTGGTGAAATGGGCGGAGCAAGGTGTGCTGTTGCTTAACACTGTGCTAACTGTAGAGCGCGGTATGGCACATTCACACGCTAAATTTGGTTGGGAAATCTTCACCGACCAAGTAATTGCAGCACTCAATGAGCATCGTGAAAAAATAGTATTTTTACTTTGGGGAAGCCATGCGCAGAAAAAAGGGCAATTTATTGATCGCAATCGTCATTATGTTTTAACTGCCCCGCACCCCTCTCCACTTTCTGCACATCGTGGTTTTCTCGGATGTCATCACTTTTCTAAAACCAACGAATACTTAAAACAACATGGTTTAACTGAAATTGATTGGCAGGTTTAAGATTGTGATTCAACATCAAGCGGGAGAGTCTTTTCCCGCTTTTCTTCTTTTTTCTGCTCTCGTCTCTTTTTGAAAAAATCACTCAATTTCTGACCGCACTTTTCTGCCAACACGCCAGATGAAATTTGTAGTGTGTGGTTCATTTTATAATCATCAAAAAAGTGGAAACGAGAACCTACAGCCCCTGTTTTATAATCTGATGCACCGAAGACTAATCGTTTAATACGGCTATGTAAAATCGCGCCCGCACACATGGTACAAGGCTCAAGGGTGACATAGAGTGTGGTATTGAGCAGACGATAATTTTGAATATGTTGTGCGGCATTACGCAATGCGACAATTTCAGCGTGAGCTGTCGGATCATTTTCAATGATAGATAAATTCCAGCCTTCACCGAGAATATTTCCTTCATCATCTACCAACACAGCCCCGACAGGAATCTCGCCGAGTGCTTCTGCACGATCGGCAAGCATCAGGGCGTGTTGCATAAATTTCTCGTCTAAATCTGACCGCACTTTGAATGCCTAAACTGAGAAAGGATACTTGATCGGTTCGTGAGATTGATACCCCACCACCTTGAAATCATCCATCGTTACCCAAGTTTCAAGATCTTCAAGGGTTTTAATATCAGGATTAATTTCTAATTGTGGTGAAGGGAATGGTTCACGTTTTAATTGCACATCACGCATTAACTCAAGTTGGTCTTCATAAATATGCGCATTTACAATTTTATGATATGCCTTACCCGGTTTATTGCCGGTAATTTGCGCTATCAAAGCAAGGAAAGTAAAGACCTGAATTTGATTGAAGTTTAAGCCAAGTGGTACATCACAAGAGCGTTGGTAGCTCGTTAAGTGCAATGTATCGCCGACTAAAGAGAAAGTATGTGTGTGCATGCAAGGACGCAAACAGCCTAGGTCAAATTCGCCTGGATTGAAGAACGTCAGGATTTCACCGCGGTCATCAATGCCTCGGCTTAAATTGTTCACAATTTTACGAAGTTGATCGATGGTTTCGCCATTCGGTTTACGCCATGCTCTACCTTGCACACCATAAACGCGCCCCATATCATCGGTGCCTTTACGATGTGGATTGGCAAGCCAAGCGGCATTTTCATTGGCATTGGCATCCCATGTTTTGGTGCCAAGCTTGCGGAAATCTGCCGCATTATCATAACCACGGATATAACCTAAAAACTCCGCAATTGCCGCTTTCCAATAGCTTTTACGTGTTGTAATTAAGGGAAATTGATTATTGGCAACATCATATTCTAAATCTGCATTAATCACCGTAAGGCAACGCTTGCCAGTACGCTCGTTAGCAACCCACTCACCTTCATTTACAATGCGTCGGCAAAGAGCTAAATATTGTTTCATCAAAAACTCCTTACTTTTTAACCGCACTTTTCGCACGATTGTATGCCCATGCCATAATTAACCCACCACCGATAATCATCGGTAAGCAAAGAGCTTGGCCACGTGTCATGATGCCTAAGAAAGATTCCACTTCAGGCTCACGGACATATTCAACGATAAAACGGAAAATTCCGTAACCAACCAGGAATAATCCTGCTACTGAACCTACTGGGCGAGGCTTTTTAATAAAGACATTCAGAATAGTAAACAGCACGAAACCTTCTAAGAATGCTTCATAAAGCTGTGAAGGATGGCGTGGTAATAACAATGGATCATTTGGGAAAATCATGGCCCAAGGTACATTGGTTTCTCGTCCCCAAAGTTCTAAATTAATAAAGTTACCAATGCGTCCCATCCCTAAACCAAATGGAATCAAGGGTGCAACGAAATCTGCCGTTTGCCAAAAACTTCTTTTTTGAGAATAAGAGGTCCAAATCATTGAGATAATCACCCCAATTAATCCACCATGGAATGACATTCCCCCTTCCCAAACACGGAATAAATACAGTGGATCTTGCACAAAATGATCGAAATTATAGAAGAATACATCACCAATGCGGCCACCTAAGAATACACCCATAAAGCCATTAAAAAGTAACGTATCAACTTGATCGACGGTCCAACCACTATTCGGTTGATTTGCACGACGAACCGCTAGCCAACGAGCAAAGATAAAGCCTAATAAATACATTAAACCATACCAACGCAACCCTATATTGCTATCACCTAAAGTGAAAATAGTCGGATCAAAATGTGGAAGCATCAAAAATTCTGAATTCATAACATTCCTTATTTCATAAACATATCAACTGCGATGGCAATTAATAGCAAGGCGAAGCCTTTTTTCAAGGTTGATACAGGGAGTTTTGAGGTCGCCGTTGCCCCTAATTTAGAAGTGAAAAATGAGGTGGCGGTAATACCGAGCACTGCGGGCAAATAAATATAACCTAGGGAATAATCCGGCATGGAAGGATTCCCCCACCCACTCACTATAAAGCTTAACGTGCCAGATAAACCAAGAAGTGCGCCACAAAACGCAGAAGAACCGATAGATTTTTTCATATCGACACTGCGAGAGTTTAAAAATGGTACGATAAAACCACCGCCGCCAATGCCTGCTGCGCTTGATGCCATACCAATCAAAATACCGCCAATAACGGAGGATTGTGTTGTTAAAGGCTTAGCATTTACTGTGTTTTTCTTAATAGAAATGACCATTTTGGCTGCTAAATAAACAACTAAACAAGCAAAGATTTTAGCGGATACATCACGATCGAGTTTGCCAATAAATAAACCTGAGATAAATACCGTAATCATAATCACTGGTGCTAATACTTTAACGGCACTCCACTCTATATTACCCAATTTATGGTGGCGCTGAGCGGAAGAAAATCCGGTAATCACAATAGTCGCAAATGAAGTCCCTAAGGCTGTGGACATCAACATTTGATCTGGAATGCCCATCATCGGCAATAAATAAACCAAGGTTGGTACAACAACTAATCCGCCACCAATACCAAATAATCCAGCAAGAAAACCAACGATAGCCCCGACAAGCAAACAAAGTAAGATAAAAGTGAACATTATTGCCCCCTTGATTTATAAGATGGACGTTTTTGATATTTAGAAAAACCGTTCTTACGAGGCGCGTGATACGGTTTACTTATCTCATGCTCCTGCGTATTTTCAAGCAATGTCTTGTCGTTACCAAATATCGCTTGGGCAAACTCTTTCATCGCTTTGCGGTAAACATCTTTCTTAAAGGACACAACCTGACGTACGGGATACCAAAAACTTACCCAACGCCAACCATCAAATTCGGGTGATTTTGTTGTGTTCATATTAATATTTTTTTCATCACCCACTAATTGCAACAGAAACCAACGTTGTTTTTGCCCTATACACATGGGTTTGCTGTCATAACGCAACAATCTTTTCGGCAGCTTATAACGCAACCAATGTTTAGAGGCATAAAGCACCTTCACATCTTTGGGTTGTAAGCCAACCTCTTCATATAATTCACGATACATGGCTTGTTCGGCACTTTCGTTATCGTTAATTCCACCCTGTGGGAATTGCCACGAATTTTGCCCGTATCGTTTAGCCCAAAGCACCTGCCCTTTGCGATTACAAATGACAATGCCTACATTTGGACGGTAGCCATCAAAATCGATCACTATCGTTCACCTTAAATTTTGTACAAAAATAATTTGCAGATTGTTTCATAAATTGGCTTTTTTATCAACCGAATGGGCATATTTAGCCTATTGTGGATAACTCTGTTAACAACACTTGGATAGTCCAAATTTAACTGTATATGAAGTTTAAAAACTGCTTTTCACTCTTCACTTTTTTCACTTCTGCATAACATTTAATCAAAAATGTCTCGAAAAAAATGACCGCACTTTTTTTCATCAAAGTACGGTCAAAAATTAAGCCATTTTTTAGTTTAAACATCGCTTGCTTGATAAATAAATAGCAGCTGTGAGTTATTCAATATTTCTGTGGATAAAATTGTGATTGAGCAAATAGAGAGTGTTGCATAACTCTTCTCTGCATTTTAGCGTCAATTTTGGAGAGAAAATTTTCTCTTTAATTTCATTAAGATAAAGCTTATTCACAGAAATCATCTTATTCACATTCGAGCAAAAAATTTAGTGATTATTTTTTATCCAAATCTTTTTTAACTAATGCTAAATAGCGTTCCCATTCAAAATATTGACCTGGATCGATCTTACGACCAGGCGAAATATCGCAATGCCCAACGATACGATCGAGCGTTATTTTCGGATAAGCTTGCATGATATCTCGTGTTAATGCAGCAAGCATCTGGTATTGTTCCGCTGTAAAAGTTTGTTCATTACTGCCCTCTAGCTCAATCCCAATCGCAAAATCATTACATTTATTGCGTCCTTCAAAGCAAGAGAGTCCTGCATGCCATGCCCTGTCATCAAAACTGACATATTGTGTTACCTTACCATTGCGTTCAATTAAGCAATGGGCTGACACACGAAATTGATAAATTTCTTTAAAATAGGGATGGATGGTTGGATCGAGTTTTCCTTGGAAGAAATCATCTACATACCCCCCACCAAACTCTTCTGGCGGCAAACTGATGTAATGAATGACGAGTAATGAAATATCTTCTACATCAGGACGTTCATCAAAATGTGGTGAAATCACTTTTCTTGTCTGGCTTAACCAGCCATTTTTTATCTTATTCATCTGTTTTTCTGCGATTAAATTTTATTTTTGCGCTCTCGATCGCAAAAGAAGTGCGGTCGGTTTTACTTTCATTTTTCTCTTTTACACAATGTTGTCGCCAATTCTGGCATTTTTTTATTCAACCAAAAGGAAATTAATTTAATGAAACTGACTTTTTCTAAACCTTTACATAAAGGTTTTACGTTAATTGAATTGATGATCGTGATTGCGATTATTGCTATTCTCGCGACGATCGCTATTCCGTCTTATCAAAATTATACCAAAAAAGCAGCCATCTCTGAATTGTTGCAAGCTTCAGCACCTTATAAATCTGATGTAGAGTTATGCGTCTATAGCACCAATTCCACAACAAACTGTTCTGGTGGTTCAAATGGTATTGCGGCAGACATCACTACCGCAAAAGGCTATGTTAAATCCATTACCACGAAATCGGGCGTGATTACGGTAACAGGAAATGACACATTGGATGGAATCAGTTATTCTTTAACAGCGACAGGCTCAACCTCATCAGGTGTCACTTGGGCAACCGCTTGTCCAAGCAATGCGGATTTATTCCCTGCGGGTTTCTGCTCTCCTACTAAATAGCGAAACATGGCCTATCAAGCAATCGCAAAAAATGGCGAGATTTACCAAATCTCGCCACAATATTGGCAACAAAACCAACAGCAGCAAGCTTTACTGCTGCGTTACTTTGCGCTACCACTTAAAGAAGACGAGCACCATTTATGGCTTGCAGTGGATTCACTCAATAACCTTGCGGCTTGTGAAAGCTTTGCTTTTTTAAGTGGAAAATTAGTTGAACCGATTTTATTTGAAACACATCAACTCAAACAACTTTTACAATCCCTTGCACCTAAAGCAAATCAAATAATAGAAGAGCAAACGACGTTTTATCATCATTCAGAAGACGAAAATACTGCCAATATATCTAATGACGATGAACCTGTTATTCAATTATTAAATGGTATTTTTGAAACAGCCCTGCAAAAAAATGCCTCCGATATTCATTTAGAAACGCAGCCAAGTGGGCTCTTAATTCGTTTACGTATTGATGGCGTACTACAACCACAGCCGATTATCAGTAAAGCACTCGCCAATCGTGTGATTTCTCGTTTAAAACTCTTAGCCAAATTGGATATCAGTGAAACTCGATTGCCACAAGATGGCCGCTTTCAATTCAAAACCACGTTCTCCGATATTTTAGATTTCCGCCTTTCTACCTTGCCCACTCATTGGGGAGAAAAAGCGGTATTACGATTACAACAAAATAAACCTGTTCAGTTAAGTTTTGCTGAACTTGGCATGACAAAAAACCAACAACGTCAATTTCAACATGCACTCAGCCAACCACAAGGTTTAATCCTCGTGACTGGACCAACGGGAAGCGGAAAAAGTATCTCGCTTTATACCGCACTTCAATGGCTCAATACGCCAGATAAACATATTATGACGGCAGAGGATCCCGTTGAAATTGAATTAGAAGGCATTATTCAAACTCAAGTGAATCCGCAAATTGGTTTAGATTTTAGCCGATTACTTCGTACATTTTTACGACAAGACCCTGACATTATTATGCTTGGTGAAATTCGAGATGAAGAAAGTGCATTAATGGCATTAAGAGCAGCTCAAACCGGCCATTTAGTGCTTTCGACCTTACATACCAACGATGCCCTCTCAGCCATTTCACGCTTGCAACAATTAGGCATTCAATCTCACGAAATTGAAAATAGCCTCTTATTAGTTATCGCACAGAGATTGGTGCGTAAACGTTGTTTAAAGTGCGGTCAACATTTTAATGATTCTTGCGATTGCCATCAAGGGTATCAAGGGCGTATTGGGGTGTATCAATTTTTACAATGTGAAAATAACTGTTACCAAACTGATTTCGATTCACTTTATCAAAGCGCATTAGAAAAAGTAAAAGATAACATCACCGATCTCGATGAAATTCAACGCGTGTTAGGTAAAAAATAGGAGTCTCTATGGCAAAGCAAAAACTCTTTTATTTCCAAGCCTATGATCAGCGACAACAATGGCAAAAAGGTAGACTTGTTGCTCAATCTAAACAAGCCGCACAATTTCTGTTAATTGCAAAAGGTTTTAGTCACATTCGCTTGCAACAAGATTGGCAACTTAATCAGAAACCGAAAAATGCAGAAATCAGTGCTTTATTGAATCAACTGGCTACATTGCTCAGTTCTGCCATTCCATTAAAAAATGCATTACATATTTTGCAAGACAACTGCACGCAATTGGGATTGCATCAGTGGCTTAGCGCCTTAATTGAGTTAATTGAAAGTGGTCTTCCGTTTTCACAAAGCTTGGAAATACAAGGAAAGTATTTAAACTTTCAAGAGATTCAACTTATTCAAGTGGGAGAAATGACCGGAAAACTGGCAGAGGTATGCACTAAAATTGCAGAACGTCGAACGCAATCATTAACGCTTCAACGCAAATTGCAAAAAATTATGCTTTATCCTGCCATGGTATTAGGTATTTCGCTTTCACTTACGTTGATTTTATTACTCTTCGTTGTACCGCAATTTGCTGAAATGTATGGTGAAAATTCCGCTGAATTGCCTACATTAACTGCCGTATTATTAGCGATGTCTCAATTCCTACAACATCATTTTGTTGCGTTAATGATTGCCTGCTCTTTCGCTATTTTTATGTTGAAGATGGCATTAAAACATTTCCTTTGGCTAAATCAAAAAAAGAATGCACTAATTAGTCGCATGCCAATTTGGGGCAATATCATTTGCCTTTCTCGCCTAATCAGTTTTAGCCATAACCTGCAATTAATGCTTCAATCCGGAGTGGCATTAACGCCAGCCTTAAATAGTTTCCTCCCCAAACAACAAACCTGGCAAACACAACGTACCTTAAAAGGTGATATTCTGCTACAACAAGAAGTGCGGTCAATTTTACAGTGGGTTTCGCAAGGTTATCCATTTTCAGAAAGTGTCAGTAGTCATCTTTTCCCAATGGAAGCACAACAAATGCTACAGATTGGAGAAAAAAGTGGAAAACTTGCGTTGATGTTGCGTCATATTGCTGATAACTATCAAGAAAAGCTCAATCATCAAATTGATTTACTTTCCCAACTTTTAGAGCCTTTAATGATGCTCATCATTGGTAGTTTAATCGGTATTATTATGATGGGCATGTATCTGCCGATTTTTAATATGGGATCCGTAATCCAATGATGATATTAGCCTTTTTCTTATTGGGTGGTTTAGCGGGTATCTTTGTTTGGCTTTATATTGATCGTTTTATCCCCAATCTCCAACAAGAGATTTATCAGAACTATATCGAACTTTATCCTGAAAACAGTCCTATTTGCCATAGCGAAAAAGCAGCGATTCAATCTCAAAAGTGCGGCCATATTTTTCTTTATTTTTTAGGGTTTGGACTCAGTTTTGCTGTACTCTATTATTTTCTTCAGGATGAATTATTTACTTTATGGCTCGCGATTACGCTTAGTCTATTTTTTATTATCAGTTGGCTAGACTGGCATTATCAACTGATTTCACCGACACCTTGCCTGTTTTTATTTTTCCTGGGTTTATTCGGCGCACATCAAGAGTTTTCAATCCTGACACTTTCTCAAAGTTTAGAAAGTGCGGTTAGTTTTTTCAGTGTTTTTTATATTATCTATCATTTGTCTAAATGGTTTTATAAGAAGGAAGCATTAGGCCGTGGTGATTATTGGCTTGCTTTAGGAATAGGTGCTTATCTCACCATCGCACACTTACCACTTTTCTTATTCATCGCCTGTCTATTAGGTATCATAGTCTATTGGATTTCTCGCAAACCTGTTTTACCTTTTGCGCCCTTTCTTTGCTTATCTTTAATCATCACCAGTGCAATAACCCTATAAATGTAATATATTGGCAACATTGAAAAATATTGTGTTTAGGAGATAGATGTAAAACATTCTCCTAAATCAAGTAGCAAGGAATATTATGACTTATATTGTAGGCCTCACTGGCGGCATCGGTAGTGGAAAAAGCACAATTGCAAATCTCTTTGTTGAACTTGATGTACCCATTGTTGATGCCGATATGGTGGCAAGAGAAGTGGTTGAAAAAGGCTCGCCGCTACTTGCTCAAATTGCTGAACACTTTGGTAAATCGATTCTGAATGAAGAAGGAGAATTAAATCGAGCCGAGCTACGAAAAAAAGTATTTGCAGACGAAAATGAGAAAAACTGGCTCAATCATTTATTACATCCAGCTATTCGCGAAAGAATGTTGTCACAGTTAAACAGTCAGACCGCTCCTTATACCTTGTTTGTCGTTCCACTGCTTATTGAAAATAAGCTCACCACGCTTTGCGACCGCATACTTGTTGTCGATGTTAAACCTGAAACTCAGCTGGCTCGTGCGTCATCGAGAGATCATAATAATATTCAGCAAATTCAAGATATTATGAATGCACAAGTCAGCCGTGAAGAACGATTAAAATGGGCGGATGATATTATTTCAAATGATGCAAAATTACCTGAAAACTTACCGCACTTAAAACAAAAAGTGCTAGAATTACACCAATTTTATTTAAGTGAATCGAGAAAGAAAAATGTCTGATGAAATTTTTGAAGTCCCTTGCCCTACGTGCCAAAAGCCTGTACCTTGGACACAGGAAAGCCAATTTCGCCCTTTTTGTAGCAAACGTTGCCAACTCATTGATTTAGGGGAATGGGCTGCAGAAGAAAAAGCTATTCCAAGTGACACAGCAGATTTTGCCATGGACCCCAATCTCAGTGATGAATGGAGTATCAAATGAGTCTTCAGCATCATGATAATGGTGAGCAGGGAGAGTTTTTCTTACTCGATGAGCAAGGGAAGAAAATCGCGAAACTCACCTATTTTTATGAAAAACCCGATACCATTAATGCTAATCATACATTTGTTGATGATTCTCTTCGAGGGCAAGGTATGGCAGACAAACTCTATCAAGCCTTAATTCATTTTATCCAGGCTAAAAAGCTGACATTGCACCCAACTTGTAGCTATATTGCAAGAAAATGGGAACGAACCCAATCTGCTCAATCCCAAGCTTAAACCTATTAATAAGCGTTTTATTTTTAAGGATATTTTTCCAGCTTCGTGCTATCCTTAGCCCCATTTATTTCTGAGAACCTGTTATTTATTATGCAAGAAAATTATTTAAGTCAGCAGCGGTTTGCTGATCTTCCATTACATCCTATCGTACAAAAAGCCCTACAAGACAAGGGATTTGAATATTGCACCCCAATTCAAGCATTATCATTACCTATTACCTTACAAGGAAAAGATGTTGCAGGCCAAGCGCAAACCGGCACAGGTAAAACGATGGCATTTTTAACGGCAACATTTCATCACTTATTGACGCATCAACCTGATTTTGCTACCAATCAACCTCGCGCATTAATTCTTGCACCAACACGTGAACTGGCTGTGCAAATTAATAATGATGCAGAGTTGTTAGCTAAAACAAGTGGATTACGAACCGCACTTGCTTATGGTGGTGATGGCTATGATAAACAGCTCAAAGCTATCGAAGCCGGTGTGGATATTTTAATTGGTACCACTGGTCGTGTGATTGACTATGTGAAACAAGGCATTATTCGTTTAGATGACATTCAAGTTGTGGTACTAGATGAAGCGGATCGCATGTTTGATTTAGGTTTCATTCGTGATATTCGTTATTTATTACGCAAGTGTCCTTCTCCGCAAGAACGCCTCACCATGCTCTTTTCTGCTACGCTCTCTTACAAAGTGCGCGAACTTGCCTTTGAAGATATGAATTCCCCAGAATATATTGAAATTGAACCGGAACAAAAAACGGGCCATCGAATTAAAGAGGAACTTTTCTATCCGTCAAATGAAGACAAAATTCCTCTCTTACTGACATTAATGGAAGAGGAATGGCCGGAGCGTTGTATTGTCTTTGCAAATACTAAACATAAATGTGAAGAAATTTGGGGTTATTTAGCAGCAGATGGTCATCGAGTGGGATTACTCACCGGGGATGTGGCACAGAAAAAACGTCTTTCATTGCTCAAACAATTTACCGATGGTGAGCTCGATATTCTCGTGGCAACTGATGTTGCTGCGCGTGGGTTACATATTTCAGACGTGACTCATGTTTTTAACTTTGATCTACCTGATGACCGAGAAGATTACGTTCACCGTATTGGTCGTACTGGTCGAGCAGGTGAAAGTGGTGTGTCTATCAGCTTTGCTTGTGAAGAATATGCGATGAATTTACCGGCAATTGAAGAATACATTGGTCATTCTATTCCCGTCAGTCAATATGATCCGAATTCATTGATTAGTGATATTCCCAAACCTTATCGTTTAAAACGCAATCTATCCCCTCAAATGCGAAATACTACAGCAAGAAAAACAAACTATCGTCGTAAAAACTAAAAAGAAAAGCTGATGAACTCCCTCATCAGCTTTTTTATGATTAATGCAATCCGACTCGTCGACGTGCAGTACGCATCAATAAGAAAACCCATGGCCATAACACACCTGATGCGATGGCACCAAAGATTTCCTGCCAATTAAAAAATGCCCCATGCAAAGAGAATTCAACCAAGAAAATAGCCACTCGAATCGCAAAAACAAAAAAGAGTACCAATAAACTTTGGAACCAAAGAGAAAGGTTGCGCAACATTAAGTAATATTTGGAAACAAAATAGAAGGCGACAGAAAGTACCAATGCATGAACTCCAAGAATAGAGCCTAGCACGATATCCCATAAAAGCCCGAGTAAAAATGCCCAACCAATACTTACTCTATTGGGCAAAGCAAGCGTCCAATAAAGCAAAACTAAAATTAACCAAGAAGGTTTAAAGGCTTGAAAGCCTGCTGGCCATGGGGCTAATTCCATTACTAATGCGACAATAAAGAAGCACAAAATTGTCGCCCATTGAAAAATAAAACGCCCTTGCATTAATCTTCATCCCTATGTTCTTGCTGCTCCGGAGAAATGGGTTCCTCTTGTTGAGGCATTGTGGTCGGAATGTCAGGATCCACAATTTCTTTTCCTGTATGCGGCTGTACTCCATCCTCTTGATCATCTGTAATTTTGGTTTTACTCACTGAATGAGTTGCTTCATTAGCTTGACTTTCCAAACGTTGCTGCACAAGACGACGCACCTCTTCCGGTGACATGGATTTCACTTTCGACATATCAAGGTTGCTTGGCCAAAGTAAAAGCAAATAACGTAAACGATCTAATTCAGCCAAAGGTTTCGCTTTCACCGTCGCAAAGTAATTTGATCCATCACGAGACACACTTTGTACGACTGCCACCGGATAGCCTTCCACAAAACGCCCCCCCAAACCTGAAGTGACCAATAAATCGCCTTTTTCAATATCCACAGAACGAGGCACGTTATCTAAGGTAAGCTCATCAGAGTGTCCTGTACCACTTGCGATCACGCGCACATCATTACGTAAAACTTGCACTGGAATAGAATGGGTTACATCGGTTAAAAGCAATACTCGACTCGTATTTTCTCCCACTGATATAATCTGCCCAATCATTCCTTTTTCATCAATCACAGGCTGACCAACATAAGCACCATCACGTTCCCCTTGATTGATCACCACTTGCTGACGATAAACGTCAGTTTCAGCTGTAAGCACTTCTGCAATCTTTTTATATTCATCGGTGCGTAAAGGCGAATTAAGCAGTAAACGAAGACGTTGGTTTTCTACCTTGAGTTGATCCAATAATAAAAGATCGGCATTTTTCTCACGCAGCTGCTCACGTAATACCTTATTTTCAATAAGCAGTTTATTGGTGTCCACCAAGTTGCTTGATACACCATCTAGAACCGTTCTTGGCCCATTCGCAAGGTAATACAAGCCCCCTACGGCAGTTTCCATGACACTACGCGCCTTCGTCATTGATGAAGTTTTTCCATCAACTAAAATCAATGTTATCGAAGCAATCACCGCTAATATAAGTCGAATACCTAATGGTGGTGCTTTACCAAAAATGGGTTTCATTCACTATCCTAGGGTTGAAAGGAAAAGTGCGGTCAAAAAATCAGACAAATTAAAAACACCGATTTTTCGAACCGCACTCTTAGAGATTAAATTTCGTCGCTAAAAATATCACCACCATGCATATTAATCATTTCAATTGCTTCACCACCACCTCGGGCCACACAAGTCAATGGTTCTTCAGCGATAATTACTGGTACGCCACATTCTTGTGAAAGCAATACATCAATATTACTTAATAAGGCTCCACCACCTGTTAACACCATACCGCGTTCAAAAATATCTGCTGCGTGTTCTGGTTGGCATTCTTCAAGTGCAGTACGTACTGCCGCAACAATCCCATTTAATGGTTGTTGAAGCGCTTCTTGCACATCACGAGAGGTTAATTTGAATGAGCGAGGTGCACCTTCAGCAAGATTATGTCCGTGCACTTCCATTTCTAAAATTTCATCACCTTCTTGAATATATGCTGTACCAATTTCATGTTTAATACGTTCAGCTGTTGGTTCGCCGATAACAGAACCAAAAGTGCGACGGACATAAGAAATGATCGCTTCATCAAAACGATCTCCACCGATACGGACTGAAGATGAATAAACAATACCATTTAAGGAAATCACGGCCACTTCAGTAGTCCCACCACCAATATCAATCACCATTGAACCAATCGCTGTTGATACGGGTAAGTTTGCACCAATCGCTGCAGCCATAGGTTCTTCAATTAAATAGACTTCTCGAGCACCAGCACCCAATGCGGATTCTTTGATTGCACGACGTTCAACTTGAGTTGCACCAGCCGGTACACAAACGAGCACACGTGGACTAGGACGCATAAAATTGCCTGTATGAACTTGTTTAATAAAGTATTGCAACATTTTTTCAGTAACAGAGAAATCAGCAATCACACCATCTTTCATCGGACGAATAGCCACGATACTTTTTGGTGTACGACCCAGCATTTGTTTTGCTTCTTTACCTACTGCAGCAATACTTTTGTATGCCCCCATACGATCTTGACGGATCGCCACTACTGAAGGTTCATCAAGCACAATACCTTGGCCTTTTACATAAATTAATGTATTTGCTGTACCTAAATCGATAGAAAGATCGTTTGAAAATAAACCACGAATTTTTTTAAATAACATAAGAATTCCGTCATTAGTTTAGTAAAAAATCGCTCATTTCTGAGCATAGAAAAAATTGTGCTAAATGTACCAAAAAATCGAGCTTGATAACAGGATTTTTTAGCTTGCTCATTAAAGCTTATATCGCTATTTTCGAGTAAGATAAATATGGCCGATTTAAAATATACCCTATTTAAGATCTTGGCTAGTGAATTGCCACTTACTATTATCTAAAATAACTAACTGTTGCTGATGGAAAGCTTGTAAGGTTGAACGATGTCCCACACTGATAATCGTTGTATTAGGTAAACGTTCTTTTAATAGACGATACATCGTATCTTCTAGGCCCTCATCCATACTTGCAGTCGCTTCATCTAGGAACGCCACTGTCGGTTTATGCAATAACAAACGAGCAAACGCTAAACGTTGTTGCTCTCCAAGCGAAAGAATACGTGTCCAATCTTGCTCGCGATCTAAACGATCTTGTAAATGCCCTAAAGACACTTGTTTTAATATCTCAATCATCTCATCACGATTAAAGGCCTTTTCTTCATTCGGATAAGCCAATGCAGTCAATAAACTGCCTTGTGGTAAATAAGGTTTTTGCGATAAGAAAAGCTGATGGATTGGACAATATACATCCCCTTCAGAATATGCCCAAAGCCCTGCCACCGTTCTCAACAACGTGGTTTTACCCACGCCCGAATTACCTTGAATTAATACCGTTGAACCTTGTGGCAGTGTCAAATTTAAATTTTCAATTAAGGTTTTTCCAAATGGATTACTAATGGTTAAATTCTTAAAGATCACATCAGTTTCATGTTGGTGTAAATTCGACGTAGATTGACGATTCGCCATATCAATCGCATAATTAAAGCCCGTTAAACGATCTAATGTGGCTTTGTATCCGGCAAAACCATCATAAGAATTACGGAAGAACGAAAGATTTGAATGCAACTTGCCAAATACTTGTAGCGTTTGCATAAGATCGCCAAGTTTAATTTGCTTCCCGAAATAACGTCCCACTTGGATGAGCAAAGGGAACACAACCGAAACTTGGCTAACCACTAGGTTAAAACCAGAGAATTTTAAGGTTCGATAAACAATATCCCACATGTTATTGATCACCGAACCGAATTGTTTATAAAGTTGGCTACTCTCGACTTTCTCACCCGCATAAAATGCCACACTTTCTGCATATTCTTTGATACGAATTAAAGAATAACGATAGTTAGCGTTTAAGCGTTCATTGATGAAATTCAACATAATTAACGGTCGACCTAAACGGAATGCAATCGCAGTAGTGATAATCACATAAGCAAACACCAAAAACACCATCATGCGTGGAATTTCAGTACCAAATACCATCATTGGTCCCGCTAATCCCCACAATAAGATCGTGTAAGAAATCATCGAGGTAACAGCATCAATCACACCAGTGCTTAAGGAAAGCGAGGTTCTCACATAAGATTGCACATCTTGTTGAATACGTTGATCAGGGTTATCTAAGTTAGCGGAAACATACTGGGTTTTATAGTACGCTCGCTTATCCATCCATTTATCCACCAACTGACTATTCAACCATTCAATCCAATTAATAGAAAAACGTTGTTCTAAATAATAACTAAGCAATGCCGTCATGACAGAGCTTGTCGCAATCACACAGAACAGCACCATTTGATCCCAAAATACCGATTCATTAAATTCCTGTAAGGAGGTGTACATATTGTTATACCACTCGGAATGGACCAAGCTAATACGCACACTGACCAATGTCATCGCCACAATTAACAAGAAAAATAGCAAAGGTTTAATACTTCGACGAGGTGAAAGATACCCACCCGCAAATTGCCAAAATTGTTTACCCCAGTGGGTAAAACGGACTAATAAGAAAATACCAAAGCTAAACACAACAGCCGTCATCGCTAGTGTTTTTACTATCCATAAAAGCGAATTAATGGCCTCTTGAGCGTAATCCATAATCAACCTATAAAATCAAAAAAGTGCGGTCATTTTAGGCGGTGTTTATTTTTACGCAAGAAAAAATGTGATGGAAATAACATTTTTTGACTTTGTTACAAGCGGGTAGGAAATCAAATTGTTATAATCCAAAATAGTTAAATCTTAATAAATTTAGAGGTAAATATGAGTGAAACGGCAATAACCATCGGTTTACTCGCCCTCGTAGCCATAATAGGTCTATGGATTGGGCACTTCAAAGTTAAGGGGGTCGGCCTAGGTATTGGCGGCGTATTATTTGGCGGTATTTTAGTGGCGCATTTTACAACACAATATGATATTAAGTTAGATAGCCACACATTACATTTTGTACAAGAATTCGGCTTAATTCTATTTGTTTATACGATTGGCATTCAAGTAGGCCCTGGCTTTTTTGCTTCTTTAAGGAAATCAGGATTAGCCTTAAATGGTCTAGGGATCTTAATCGTTGTACTCGGTGCATTAGTCACCATTCTAATTTACAAACTTGCCGAAATTCCACTTGACGTGGTACTGGGTATTTACTCTGGTGCAGTCACCAATACGCCATCTCTCGGTGCAGGTCAACAAATCCTTTCTGAATTAGGTATGACGCAAACCACATCTACCATGGGGATGGCCTATGCAATGGCCTATCCTTTTGGAATTTGTGGTATTTTGCTTTCTATGTGGCTGATTCGTCTTTTCTTTAAAATTAAATTGGATGACGAAGCTGAAAACTTCGAAAAAGAAAGTGGTCACGATAAAGAAGCGCTCAAAAGCATGTCTCTGAAAGTCACCAATACTAATCTCAATGGTATCCATTTGATTGAGATCCCTGGTTTTGACGATGAAGATGTCGTTTGTTCTCGCTTAAAACGAGGTGAATTAGTCATTGTGCCAAAAGCGGATACCGATGTTCAACTTGGTGACATTTTGCATTTAGTTGGCAATCCTGAAGGCTTAAAAAAAATGCATCTTATTATTGGGGAGGAAGTCGATGTGCCAGTCGCAAGCTTGAGTGGTGAAATTCGTTCTGAACGCGTTGTGGTTACCAATGAAAAAGTATTAGGTAAACAAATTCGCCATCTCGGTATCCATCAAAAATATGGTGTGGTGATTTCACGTTTAAATCGTGCGGGTGTAGAGTTGGTTCCGACTGCCCATACAGCCCTTCAATTCGGCGACGTATTACACATGGTGGGTAAAACCGACATTCTCAACCAAGCCATTTCAGTGATTGGGAACGCGAAACAGAAACTGTTACAAGTACAAATGTTACCCGTATTTATTGGGATTGGCTTAGGGGTGTTACTCGGCTCTATTCCTTTCTATATTCCAGGCTTTCCTGTGGCATTAAAATTAGGGCTAGCGGGAGGACCATTAGTTGTCGCATTAATTCTTGCTCGAATTGGCTCTATCGGTAAACTCTATTGGTTTATGCCACCAAGTGCAAACTTGGCATTGCGCGAAATTGGTATAGTGCTCTTTCTCGCTGTAGTCGGCTTAAAATCTGGCGGTAGTTTTGTGGATACACTCACCAATGGTTCAGGCCTTGAATGGATGGGATATGGTATTTTCATCACACTTATTCCATTAATGATTGTAGGTGTTATTGCTCGTTTATATGCCAAATTAAATTACCTTTCACTTTGTGGTTTATTGGCGGGTTCGATGACAGATCCTCCAGCGCTCGCTTTCGCCAACGAACTTAAAGAGGGAAATGGTGCAGCAGCACTCTCCTATGCGACAGTTTATCCTCTCACTATGTTCTTAAGGATCGTTTCACCACAATTGTTAGCGATTCTTTTATGGGTTTGATATTCTTCTGACTTGGGGCAGAATAACTGCTCCAATATTTATACTAAGTGCTATTTCAAACATAAAACAATTCAAATAAATCGCCCCTAAGTCTACCCCTTTCTCTCATTCAATGATAGAATTCCTCGCTTTACTTCAATAGGAAAAGAAATGTCATTAGTTGAATTTGTAATTGATAAACTCGATGATTTGAAAGGCATGGAAATTGTACATTTTGATGTAAAAGCTAAATCATCGATTACTGAAAATATGATTATTTGTACTGGCGCATCTAGCCGTCAAGTCTCTGCTATGGCCGATAACCTTATTGCGGAATGTAAAAAAGCCGGTTACGAAACCTTTGGTGAAGAAGGGCGCAATACGGCTGATTGGATCGTGGTCGATCTCGGTCAAACTATCGTACATATTATGCAACGTGATGCGCGTGAGATGTATCAGTTAGAAAAACTTTGGGCATAAAGTGCGGTCAATTTTGATTGTGTTTTGAAAGGGAAAAGGATGAAAATCACATTAATCGCTGTGGGCACAAAAATGCCAGCTTGGGTGACAACTGGATTTGAAGAATACCAACGTCGTTTTCCTAAAGATATGCCTTTTGAACTGATTGAAATTCCTGCTGGAAAGCGTAGCAAAAATGCAGATATTAAACGCATCTTAGAACAAGAAGGCAAAGCAATGCTAGCGGCTTGTGGAAAAAGCAAAGTGGTGACATTAGATATTCCAGGCAAACCTTGGACAACGCCACAACTTGCTGAACAATTAGAGAGTTGGAAAAACGATGGTCGTGATGTGTGCTTGCTTATTGGCGGACCTGAAGGCTTATCTTCTGAATGCAAAGCTGCGGCAGAACAAAGCTGGTCACTTTCTCCGCTCACCATGCCCCATCCATTAGTGCGTGTTGTGGTGGCTGAAAGCTTATACCGCGCTTGGTCGCTAACCACAAATCATCCTTATCACAGAGAATAACGTGTTACATTACCGATGAATTTAAAGAAATTCTTTGCTGCCCCAAGCCATGATGCCATCCGTGATAAAAAAGCTGAACGGAATTTATTTGCACGTCGCACATTGGTCGCATTCGTTGGTATTTTAGCGCTAAGCAGTGTGTTATTTGCCAACATTTACCATCTTCAGGTGATAAGTTACGAAACATATCAAACTCGCTCTAACGGCAATCGCATTAAATTACTTCCATTGCCGCCTACTCGCGGATTAATTTATGACCGTTATGGTGAACTACTGGCGGAAAATCTCACCTTTTTCGGCTTATATATCGTGCCAGAAAAAACGGAGAATTTAGACCGCACTTTTGAAGAGTTGCGCTATGTTGTAGGGCTCACAGACAAAGACATTGAGCATTTCAAAAAAGAGCGCCGCCGCGGTACTCGCTATACACCTATTTTACTCAAACAAAACTTAACGGAAGAACAAATTGCTCGTTTTGCTGTGAATCAATATAAATATCCAAGCCTTGATATTCGTCCTTATTTCAAACGAAATTACCTGTACGGCGAAGCGATGACTCATATTTTAGGCTATGTTGGACGCATCAATGACCGAGATGTTGAACGCCTGAAAAAAGAAGAAAAATTCGCCAATTACTCAGGCTCGACAGATATAGGAAAACTGGGTATTGAACGTTATTACGAAGAGCAACTCCATGGCTCGACGGGTTTTGAAGAGGTTGAAATTAATAACCGTGGCAAAGTTATTCGTAAATTGCGAGAACAACCAGCTACTGCGGGTAAAAGTATTCATCTGACTATCGATTTAGCTCTACAACGCTATATTATGGCATTACTGTCAGGGCAAAAAGGCGCGGTTGTCGTACTGGATCCTAAAGATAACAGTGTACTAGCGATGGTTTCTACACCAAGTTACGACAATAATTTATTCGTCGATGGCATTTCTTCTAGTGATTACAAACGTTTACTAGAAGATCCAACTCGACCACTTTACAGTCGTGCAACGCAAGGCGTTTACCCCCCTGCCTCCACAGTAAAACCATTTGTTGCTGTTGCTGCGCTAACAGAAGGCGTAATTACGACCAATACCACTATCTTTGATCCAGGTTATTGGACATTACCCAATTCAACAAAACGTTTCCGAGATTGGAAAAAATCAGGACACGGTTATACGGACTTAAATAAAGCGATTACTGAATCATCAGATACTTTCTTCTATCAAACCGCCTTTAACTTAGGTATTGATCGTTTTTCTATGTGGATGAAACGTTTTGGTTTTGGTATGCCGACAGGTATTGAAATCCAAGAAGAAGCCTCAGCCAACATGCCGAGTAAAGAATGGAAACAAAAACGCTATAAAAAACCTTGGGTACAAGGTGATACAATCTCGGTGGGGATTGGTCAGGGTTATTGGACGGCTACACCATTACAAGTGGCAAAAGCAACCTCTATTGTGGTCAATAACGGCAAAATTCATACACCACATTTAATGAAATCCGTTGAAGGCGCCACCATTGAGCCCTATCAAGATCCACTTTTATATGAAGATATTACCGATCCGAAACAAGCTTATTGGGATGCGGCTAAGCGTGGTATGTTCAATGTGGTGAATTCAGGTGCAGGGACAGGGCGAAAAGCCTTTATCGGCACCAACTACCATGTAGCCGGAAAATCTGGTACGGCACAGGTTTTCAGTTTAAAAGAAAACCAAAAATATGATGCTGCAGGGTTAAAAAAGGAATTGCATGACCATGCTTGGTTCACCGCTTATGCACCCTACGAAGATCCAAAATTGGTTGTTACGATTATTTTAGAAAATGCCGGTGGCGGCTCAAGTAATGCAGCGCCAATTGTGCGTCAAATTATGGATTTCTACTTGAATAAACGCTTGCCACAAATTGAACGTCAAGAAAATGCTGAAAAAGAGAAAAAGACAGCCCAAACTAATTTAGATGCGCTAGCACTAGACCCCTAACCAAGTGAGAATGAATAATGGAAGAAAAAGTACCTTTATGCTTGCGATTATGGCAACGTTTACATATTGATTTCTTATTATTTATTGGGCTCGTTGCTATTACGGCTTACGGTATGCTTGTGCTTTATAGTGCATCAGGTGCCAGCGAAGTGATGTTTCAAAATCGCATTATTCAAGTCATATTAGGCTTTACTGTCATGATCATTATGGCACAGCTGCCCCCAGAATTTTATCAACGTCTGGCACCTTATTTATATTTGATGGGTTTTATTATGCTAATTTTGGTTGATGCTATCGGGACCACAAGTAAAGGCGCTCAACGTTGGTTAGATCTCGGATTTATTCGCTTTCAGCCTTCTGAAATTGTAAAGCTCGCAGTACCATTAATGGTTGCCGTCTATTTGGGTAACCGTCCATTACCCCCTAAAATGAGCGAGACTTTCATCGCTATCGCAATAATTATCATACCTACCTTACTTGTAGCCATTCAACCGGACCTAGGTACATCAATTCTCGTTAGTGCATCAGGCTTATTCGTGGTGTTTTTAGCCGGGATGAGTTGGTGGCTTATTATTTCTGCTATACTTGGTTTAGCAGCCTTTATTCCTATCATGTGGATGTATTTAATGCATGACTACCAACGCATGCGTGTATTAACTTTGCTTGACCCCGAAAAAGATCCTTTGGGGGCAGGTTATCACATTTTGCAATCTAAAATTGCCATCGGTTCAGGCGGTATATCTGGAAAGGGATGGATGCAAGGAACACAATCCCAATTAGAATTTTTGCCTGAACCGCACACTGATTTTATTTTTGCCGTAATGAGTGAAGAGCATGGAATGATTGGTTTCCTTATTTTGATGGCAATTTATTTATTTATTATTATCCGTGGATTAATGATTGCAGTTAATGCAGAAACTTCTTTCGGGCGTATTCTTGCTGGAGCAACCACACTGATTTTCTTTGTTTATATCTTTGTAAATATTGGCATGGTAAGCGGCATTTTACCTGTTGTAGGAGTACCTTTACCACTCTTTAGCTACGGCGGAACTTCATATGTCGCTATCATGGCAAGCTTCGGTTTGGTGATGTCTATCCATACGCACAAGCCTCGTTTTATGAAAGGGAACTAATTTCTCTTTTAGCTTTCTTATAAAGAATACGGATAATATTGAAAGTAATAAGTATGATATTTAAAAACTTCTTAAAAACGACCGCTCTTTTCACTATGATCATTAGCTCAAGCCTCTCAGCTTTTGCCGATACTAAAAAAATGTATGGTATCCAAGGCGATTCATTATCAATTGCCACAACCATTCAAACACCCCAAAGCTACCAAGTGAATGGTAAAACCTACACCACACAAGGTGATGAAGCAAAATCTTACTCCAAAGAAGGAATGGCAAGTTACTACCATCATAAATTTAATGGGCAGAAAACAGCGAATGGTGAACACTATGATTCGACACGTTATACTGCTGCCCATAAAACCTTACCATTAAATTCATATGCAGTTGTCACAAACTTGCATAACAATCGTAAAGTGATTGTACGAATTAATGATCGTGGTCCGTTTAGTGAGAAACGTATCATTGACTTATCTCATTCGGCTGCGAAAGAATTAGGTCTTATTGCTCGTGGTACAGGGCAAGTAAGAATTGAAGCATTACATGTGAATCATAAAGGTCAAATTTCAGGTGTTGGGGCAAAAACACTTGCTAAACATGCGAAAACAAAAGAAGCAATTCGTCGCTTGGTATCAAATAAACATAAAAAGGAAAAAAAATCACAACTCAAACATCACAAAGAATGTAAAAATTGCCTCAAAACTAAAACGACTTATTCTATCGCACAAAAAACAAGCAAAAAACACGAACATAAAGCTCGTATTAAACGATAAGGTTTATTTTATTGTATTCACGGAGCAAGCTATAACGCTTAGCAATTAAGCACAAAATGATAAAAACACCTAATAAATTATCATTCATCATTTATACTTATAAACCGAATAGACTATTAAAGGAAAAACTATGTTAAAACAATCTACTAAATTGAAAAAACTCTCCCTACTTACTGCATTCATGGCAACTTCAACATTTGTCACAGCTGAAGATATTCAATACGGTATTGCTATACCCGAAATAAATGCCCAAACCTATA
Organism: Haemophilus sp. SZY H53; assembly: GCF_054332375.1. NCBI lineage: Bacteria > Pseudomonadati > Pseudomonadota > Gammaproteobacteria > Pasteurellales > Pasteurellaceae > Haemophilus > Haemophilus sp. SZY H53. Next base: position 98,321 of record NZ_JBTGNV010000003.1, on the reverse strand, counting down.
TTTTAATGGATTATAATTCTGGAGCCGTATTATCATCACTGAATCCAGATCAACGTCAATATCCAGCCTCATTAACCAAAATGATGACTAGCTATGTGATTGGCGAAGCTTTAAAGCAAGGTAAAATTCATAATGAAGATATGGTCACTATTGGCGAAAGTGCTTGGGGTAGAAACTTCCCTGATTCTTCAAAAATGTTCTTAAATTTAAATCAACAAGTATCCGTCGGTGATTTAAACAAAGGAATTATCATTGTTTCAGGTAATGATGCTTGTGTAGCGGTGGCAGAACATATTTCTGGTACCGTTGCGAACTTCGTTGATACCATGAATAAATATGTGCAACAATTTGGCTTAAAAAATACCCATTTCACTACACCACACGGTTTAGATGATCCAAACCAATATTCAACTGCTCGTGATATGGCGATTATTGGTGCACATATTATCCGCGATTTACCTGAAGAATATAAAATCTATTCAGAAAAAGAATTTACTTTTAATAAAATTAAACAGCCTAACCGTAATGGTCTATTATGGGATAAAAGCCTTAATGTAGATGGCATGAAAACGGGTCACACAAGCCAAGCTGGCTATAATCTCGTTGCTTCTGCAACAAACGCAAGCAATATGCGTTTGATTTCTGTTGTCATGGGCGTACCAACCTATAAAGGTCGTGAAGTAGAAAGTAAAAAACTCTTACAATGGGGTTTTGCTAACTTTGAAACCTTAAAAACCTACAAAGCCAATGAAGAAATTTCAACACAATCGGTTTACTACGGTGATAAAGGAGAGGTAAAAGTTGGTGTATTACAAGATGGATTTATTACCGTACCCAAAGGCAAACAAGCTGACTTAAAAGCACGTTACGAATTAGATAACAAATACTTACAAGCACCTTTAGCAAAAGGCCAAGTGGTGGGTAAAATCATTTATCAATTAGATGGTAAAGATGTCGCAACCGTGAGTCTTCAAGCATTAGAAGATGTGCAAGAAGGCGGCTTCTTAGGTAAAGGTTGGGACTGGTTAGTGTTAACGGTTAAAGGACTATTTGATTAAACACCTTGAAAACTAACCGCACTTCCCCATTTATATTTCATCAACAAATTCATAAGGTGTGAATTTAACCGATTATCACACCTTATCTTTAAATTAAGGAAACAAAATGGCAAACGAAAATGATTATGAAAAACTGAAAGAATTAATGGAATTTCCTGCTGCAATGACTTTTAAAGTAGCAGGCATTAATCGCGAAAATTTAGCACAAGATCTTATTGCAGTGGTACAAAAATACTTACCGGGTGATTATATTCCAAAAGAAAAACGCAGCAGTAAGGGCACTTATAATTCTGTTTCAATTGATATTGTGGTACAAAACTTTGAGCAAGTAGAAACACTTTATAAAGAGCTTGCTAAAGTTGAAGGCGTCAAAATGGTTATCTAAAATGAATAAAACTGATTTAATTGTCCGTCAATTAGGTTTGCAAGATTATCAGGAAATTTGGCATAAAATGCAGGAATTCACCGATAATCGAAATACAGAAACGACTGATGAAATTTGGTTAGTTGAGCATCATCCTGTTTTCACTCAAGGCCAAGCTGGCAAACCAGAACACTTATTACAACGTAGTAATATTCCTGTTGTTCAATCCGATCGCGGCGGTCAAATTACTTATCACGGTCCAGGCCAGCAGGTGATGTATGTGCTCATTGATATTAAACGTCATGAACATTTAAATGTCCGTCAATTAGTGACCGCACTTGAACAATCTGTCGTGAAAACCCTCGCAGACTATGGTATTAAAGGTTATCCAAAATCCGACGCACCAGGCGTATATATTGACGGCAAAAAAATCTGTTCATTAGGTTTACGCATTCGCAAAGGCTGTTCTTTTCACGGTTTAGCATTTAATATCAATATGGATCTCAATCCTTTCCATTATATTAATCCTTGTGGCTATGCAGGGCTTGAAATGTGTCAGCTTGCTGACTTTATTGGTAAAGAAGAAGCGACACTTGACAAGGTTTCCCCCAAATTAATTAAACACTTTGCCGAACTTTTGGGCTATAATGTTACAAATTTATAACATTCACTTTTATAACATATAAAAAATGCCTAAATCAGGCATTTTTCTTTAGGAAAGAACAATGTCAACGCCTTTTAAAATGGAACGCGGTGTGAAATACCGCGATGCTGCCAAAACATCAATTATCCCTGTTAAAAATATCGATCCTAATCAAGAATTATTGAAAAAGCCGGAATGGATGAAGATCAAATTACCGTCTAGCTCATTAAAGATCGAAACGATTAAAAACGGGATGCGTCGTCATGGCCTACATTCGGTATGCGAAGAAGCGTCTTGTCCAAATTTACACGAATGCTTTAACCATGGCACAGCAACCTTTATGATTCTAGGCGCAATTTGTACTCGTCGCTGCCCTTTCTGTGACGTTGCACATGGTAAACCCTTACCGCCAGATCCTGATGAACCACGTAAATTAGCTGAAACCATCCAAGATATGAAGTTGAAATATGTGGTGATTACCTCTGTTGACCGCGATGATTTACCTGATCGTGGTGCGGGTCATTTTGCTGAATGCGTAAAAGAAGTACGCGCATTAAACCCTGGTATTAAAATTGAGATTTTAGTGCCTGATTTCCGTGGTCGGATTACGCAAGCCTTAGAAAAATTAAAAGATAATCCACCAGATGTATTCAACCACAACTTGGAAAATGTACCACGCTTGTATAAAGAAATTCGTCCTGGTGCTGATTATCAATGGTCTTTAAAATTACTTCATGATTTCAAAGAAATGTTCCCAAATATCCCAACGAAATCGGGCTTAATGGTTGGGTTGGGCGAAACCAATGAAGAAATCCTTGAAGTGATGGAAGACTTACGCGCAAATGGCGTAACCATGCTTACGCTTGGTCAATATCTCCAACCAAGTCGCCATCACTTACCGGTTGCACGCTATGTGCCACCAGCAGAGTTTGATGAATTCCGTGATAAAGCCAACGCTATGGGCTTTGAACACGCTGCCTGTGGTCCATTTGTTCGCTCTTCCTACCATGCTGATTTACAAGCAAGTGGTGGATTAGTGAAGTAATCAAAACAGCTAAAAAAATGACCGCACATTGAATTTCAAGTCCGGTCATTTTTTATGTCATCCTTTCAACTAGTCAGTTACGGCGGGCTTCCCTTCTTCCCCCTCATCAGTTTCCATCATGCTTTCTTGACGAAGGTCTTCAAGGGTACGACCATTAATTAAGTAGCCATTTTCTGTTTTTTCCACTCTAGAAACGTAATTATCACCTTCTTCTACAAATTCTCGGTGAAGTTTTCCATCATGTTTCACAAAGCTACTTAAATATTGCCAAAAGTATGAATTTTCCTTAATGGCTAAGGCTTTTTCATTTTGATCATCAAACAACATTTTACTTAATGTCAGATTAAATGTGCCTTCAATATTATCTGGAATCATGTCTGATGAATCATCTTCGGGCACTTGAGGCACAATACCACTCACTTCCAATTTAACTGGATAAGCATTGGTCTCTGGATAAGTATTTAGATTTAAATTCAACGTTGCATTATCAACGATTAAATCAAGCTCTTTCCAGGAGTTTTTGATGTATTTATCAAATGTGGCTGACGTTAAATGCGTGCTGCATAAAGCCCCATAAAATGGTGCTGAGCAAAATCTTGCTGATAAATGCGCTTTGCTGTGATTAATTTTAAATGGTGCATCAACTGCTAATTTTTCAAATTGGAACCCTGCACTTGGATAACTGGCTTTATTCGCAGACAATGTGATATGTTCATTATATTGATCATTGTCTAGTGTTTCCGTCTTATCACTGGCTGATACCTCATCAAGCACTAGATCGGCCATATTAAATGATTTTAATGCGGCCTCAATATTGGTTTTGCCACTAAATTCTTTCACCCATTTATCTTTGGCATTCAAGAAGTCTTTATTGTCTTTTGATGGTGCCTCTTTCTCAGCAAAAGTATCTAATAAAAACGGTACAAACGCCAATTCGTTTGCCACGTTGTAATCATCTAACTGAATATTAACTTTACCGCCTTTAGCTTCCCATTTACGCTCTTCATCGGCAGGAGTTTGCTTCACACTATCAACATTCAGTTTAAAATCTACATTAGCCTTGGTTAAATCCGTATTCGCCAACTTAAGTTCAAGACCGGCATTTTGTAAGTTAAAGTAAGGTTGATTATTTTTAGGCACATTGACAGAAAGCACGGATAACGAACCATCAAAACGATCATTTTGTGTAAAAATTTTCGTTAACAAATTGACGCCGTCTTTAATATCTAATGAGCCATCACTTAATTTTTTAAATTCATGATGAAAATTGACCGCACTTGGCACGCCATTTTGTTTAATCAATAAATTCAAACCACCTGCTGTTGCTTGGCTTTCTTCTGTCGTACGGCTTTTATTGGCAATGCGTAAAATATCACTACTGAATTTCGTACTCAGATCACGCTTATCTGCCTCACCTGATTTCACGTCAAAATGATAAGTCGCATTTTTCATATAAACATGGGTGTTTTCCCCATTTAACAACGCCACTTCGGCATTTTTCGCGATTAAGTCAATACTTGATAAGTCGTATTGATTTGCACCAACAGGCACAAGGCGAGCTTCACCCTCAATTTGTTCCAGTTTAGTGTCTTTATCGTAATTAAAGCCACTTAAGGTTGTTTTCAGCTCAACGTCTTTATTTTTTAAGAAATGAAAACCGATAGAAAGGTTTTGGGACTTATTCGCAAAATCTCGGAATTCCGTCGAAATATCAGACTGTAAATAATCCCCTACCGGCGAAAATTTACTATTAATTGTATTTTTATCAATCGTGATATTTAATGTTTTATTTAATTGACGAACTAATTGATCGGATAACTGTGACTCAGCCGTAATAAAGAAAGGCAACGCGGTGAGCTTAGTTGTAATGACATTTGTACTTTTCGCATCACTATTTTTTACACTAAAGATTAACTCTCGAATAAAAAAGTTTTTCGCAGTTTGTGTCACATTTAATGTTGCTTGGTTATCCAAAGAATAAGGGAAATTTTTTAATACCTGATCGATTTTGTGATTAGTATAAAATTGTGCGCCGATCCCAAGTGCCACTGCGATAGCCGAAATCGTCAATGTTATTGTTTTTTTCTTGCTCATAACGTCCCCAAATACGATCTCTATTTACAATCTTGAAATTCTTTTAAAAAATTAACCGCACTTTTCTCTTCAAAGTGCGGTCAGTTTCCTGTCTATTTTAGCCTAAGATTTTATCTAATTCTTGGCTTACAGCTTCCACTTTTTGAGTACCATCTAAACGGAAATATTGCGTATTACCTGCTTTTGCTTCAGCTTGGTAATAATCAATTAATGGGCTGGTTTGTTTGTGGTAAACCGCTAAACGATCTAATACAGTTTCTGGTTTATCATCTGCACGGATAATTAAATCTTCACCCGTTACATCATCTTTACCTTCCACTTTTGGTGGGTTGTAAACGATGTGGTAAGAACGACCCGATGCTTGGTGTACACGACGACCACTCATACGTTCAACGATCACTTCATCCGGTACATCAAACTCTAAAACGTAATCAATTTTCACGCCAGAATCTTTTAATGCATCCGCTTGTGGAATCGTACGTGGGAAACCATCTAATAAGAAACCATTTGCACAATCTGGTTGAGAAATACGATCTTTTACTAACGCCACGGTTAATTCATCCGGTACTAATTTCCCTTCATCCATTAATGCTTTTGCTTGTTTGCCTAATTCAGTCCCTGCTTTAATCGCTGCACGGAACATATCCCCTGTTGAAATTTGTGGGATACCAAACTTGTTCATAATAAATTGCGCTTGTGTGCCTTTTCCTGCACCAGGTGCACCTAAAAGAATAATTTTCATACGAATCTCCAATAAATAATAGACCTGTTTAAAATACCGTTAAAGCCTTGTTTGGTCAAATGATTTTGCTGTTAATTTTGACCGCACTTTATTTTATTTTAAGCTTTTTCATTTCCTTTTTCATTCCATGGCGCCACCCAGAATAAACAAATCATTCCTGGGATAGCGAGAAATAAACAAATCCAGAAAAAATGATAGTAGCCCACTGCTTTAACCAAGTAACCAGATAACATACCAAGTCCTTTACTTGGTAAAGCGGAAAGGCTGGTAAATAAGGCTAATTGAGTGGCTGTATAAAGCGGATTCGTTTCGCGAGCCATAAAGGCGACAAAGGCAGCAGTACCGAGACCAACACCAATATATTCACCGGCAATCACGAAACCTAATTTCCAAAGTTCTGCAGCGCCGATATGGTCAAAATGCCCAAATGCAGCTAACCAAATAAATCCACCAATAGTGATTAATTGAATAAAACCAAATACCCATAATGCGCGATTAATCCCTAAACGCAACATGATCACGCCACCCACGAGACCGGCTGAGATACTTGCCCAAAGTGAAGTGCTTTTTACCACCAACGCAATATGTTCTTTCTCAAAGCCCATATCATAAATAAATTTGGTTTGTAACGTGGTAGCAAACGAATCGCCAAATTTATACAAGAACAAAAAGAGTAAAAAACCGATGGCTTGGGCGACGCCTTTACGTTGGAAGAACTCTTTCAAGGGTATCCAAAACACCCTATAGAAAGGTTGATCACGATCGACCTGTGCAATATTTGGTTCTTTCGCTAAAAAGAGTGTCATAAATATGCCTGCTAGCATACAAAGTGCGGTCAATAAAAAGACGATTTCCCACGGATAAATCGTCGCTAAATAAAGCGACAGCCCCCCAGGAATTAAACCTGCAACACGATAAGCATTAATATGGATGGTGTTCCCCAATCCTAATTCATTATCGGTCAAAATTTCACGACGGTAAGCATCGAGTACAATATCTTGTGTTGCTGAGAAAAAGGCAATAAATGTGGCAATTTTAGCCACTGCACTTAACTCTGTCAGGGGATCAAACTGACTAATCGCATAAAGGGAAATCAGCAAAACAACTTGAGAAATCAATAACCAACTACGACGACGCCCTAAAAAATGCGGGAAATAGCGGTCTAATAATGGTGCCCATAAAAATTTCAAACCATATGGCACCATCACTCCTGTCAAGGCACCGATTAATTCAACAGAAAGCCCTTTATCTGTCAGCCACACTGGCAACATTTGCAATAACACGAAAAGTGGTAAGCCCGAACTAAATCCAGTGAAGACACAGATCAGCATTTTGCGGGTAAATATTTGACTAGAAAGGGATTGTTCTGACATAAAGTGCGGTTATTTTTGAGCGTGTTTTATCTGATTAAAATAGTAAGGGCGGAATGTACTCCACCCAACAAGAGTGAGATTAATCTCTGTATCCTTTCGGATTATTTTTTTGCCAATTCCAAGTGTCTTTCATCATTTGCTCAAGACCACGTTCAGCTGTCCAATTTAACTCTTTTGCTGCAAGACTTGGATCAGAATAACATGTTGCAATATCACCAGGACGACGTGCGACAAGACGATACGGGATTTCAATATTGTTCGCTTGTTCAAACGCTTTCACCATATCAAGCACAGAATAACCCGTACCTGTACCTAAGTTATAAATGTGTAAACCTGCGTCATTTTCATGGCGATTTAATGCTTTTAAGTGACCGATGGCTAAATCCACCACATGGATATAATCACGTACACCTGTGCCGTCATGAGTATCATAATCGCTACCAAACACCGAAAGTTGCGGTAATTTACCAATGGCAACTTGGCTAATGTAAGGTAATAGATTATTTGGAATGCCGTTTGGATCTTCACCAATCAAGCCACTTGCGTGAGCACCCACTGGGTTGAAATAACGTAAGATCGTCATACTAAATTGCGGTTCAGCTTTCGCAACATCGGTCAAAATTTGTTCCACCATGTATTTAGATGTACCGTAAGGGTTGGTTGTACCGCCTACTTTGCAGTCTTCTGTAATTGGAATAATTTCTGGATCACCATAAACCGTTGCAGATGAACTAAATACAAAGTTCCACACGCCTGCTTTTTTCATTTCTTGAATCAAAACAATCGTGCCTGATACGTTATTCATATAGTATTCAGCTGGTTTTTGAACACTTTCACCCACAGCTTTTAAACCCGCAAAATGGATGACCGATTGAATACTGTTTTCAGCAAAGATTTTTTGTAATAAAGCACGATCTAAAATATCGCCTTCATAAAATTTCACGTCTTTACCGGTAATTTCTTTAACTCGTTCTAAAGATTTTGGGGAGGAATTGCATAAATTATCCAATACCACCACTTCTTTATTTGCATTTAATAATTCCACTACGGTATGTGAGCCGATATAACCCGCTCCACCCGTTACTAAAATCGCCATGGGTTGCTCCTTAATCATTTTGTTCGTGAATTATAACATTGATTTCTACGATACATAAATTTATCCCCTTTTTTGACCGCACTTTGGTGTGATCGTTGTCACAGAATAAACATTTTTCTATAAGAATTTGATTTGGGTCATTGAAGCACCTCTCGATGAGACGAATAATAGCCTGCGAAAATCGAAAAGATAAAGGAAGACAACATGAAACCTCAAACACTTCAAAAAACCGCACTCGCACTACTTGTTGGTTGGTATGCCGCCAATGCAGCCGCTTATTCTGAACAGGGGCAAGCTGGTAATACCAAAAGCTGGGAAAGCACCGAATACCTTAAAGACTGGGGCTTGACCTCAATGAATGCTTCCACGGCTTACGCCCTTGGCTTTAATGGTTCAGGCATAAAAATCGGCGTGATGGATTCAGGCGTGCTATTAAACCACCCAGAATTTCAAGATGGTCGAATCCACGTTGTAAAAACGGAAGGGACTTATAGTAAAGATGGCATGCGTTATCCCGATGCATCGGTGGGAAATGGTCCAATTAATAAAAATGAACCAGTAAAAAACGGCAAACGCAATTTCGATAAAACAGATAATAGCATCTTCACTAAAGGTGAAGCCTTCAATATTGACGGGGCATGGCATAAATATACCAATGATGCGCACGGTACGCACGTTGGCGGGACAATGGCGGCAAGCCGCGACGGCAATGAAATGCATGGTGTAGCATTCGGTGCTAACCTCTATTCTGCTAATACTGGTGGTAACGACAACATGACCTATGGCCCAAACCAAGACTATAGTTTCTTCTTACAGGGCTACTCTGCCCTAGCAGATGCCGGTGCCAAAGTAATTAATAACAGTTGGGGTTCAAACCGTCGTGTTAATTCATCCTTTGCTGGTGCACAAGGCTACAAACCAAAATATGATTGGCGTGATGTGCCTGAATATGGCGTGCAATATTATGATGTACCAAAAGCACCTGAGCCAATTTCCAGTCCTGCGGCACATATTTATTTAAGTAACTTAGTCGAGGCTGAAAAAGCTTATTATCAATTTGTCACGAGTGGTGAGAAAAACTTTGTTGATGCGGCTTATGAAGTGGCAAAAAATAAACAAGTAATTCAAGTCTTTACCGCGGGTAACCGCAGTATGATGGCGGAGTCCTTTACGCGTGCGATGTTGCCTTATTTCAGACCTGATGCAGAAAAATACTGGGTAAACGTCACCGGTCAAGTCGGTGGTGAAGGCTATCCAAATGACTCAAATGACGATGTAAGTGATGAAAAAGCAGGCGCAGATATTCAAGAATTTAACCTCGCCGGCCATTCAAAATGGTGGACGATTGCGGCGCCATCTGCCAACATCTATTCCTCCTACATTCAATTACAAGACAACAATACTTATGGTAAGCCTATCTACAAATCGGCTGGTGGTACTTCAATGGCTGCACCTCATGTAAGTGGCGCGTTAGGTGTCATTCTTTCTCGCTATCCATACATGACAACCGATCAAGCGCGTGATGTCATGCTAACCACAGCAAGACAAACCACGCTTCGTAAAGGGTTTGAAGGTAAACCGTTAGAACGTTGGGAAACTGAACAAGGTGTACCGAGTAACGTTTGGGGTTGGGGGATTTTAGATCTTGGCAAAGCCATGTTTGGCCCAGGTCAATTCTTAGGAAACGTGAAAATTAACCTCAATCAAAATGATGTTTGGTCAAATGATATTAGCGATAAAGCCATCAAAGCACGTCAAGTCGAAGATCAAGCTGAAGTGGCAACTTGGACAACGCGCAAAGCTGAATTACAAGCATTAATGCAAAATCGTGCAGGCGCGACAGCTGAAGAAAAAGCAGAATATCAAGTAGGCTTAGCGCGTGAAGCCGCTCGTAATGAACGTGCCGCACAAGGTTATATCGGTGCTTTAACTAAAAATGGTTCTGGCACCTTAACCCTCACGGGTGATAACAGTTTCACAGGTGCAATTACTGTAAATGAAGGTCAGCTTTCAGGGTTAAATCAATCCCTTGGTTCGGCACAACAAGTTATCGTAAAACAAGGTGCAACATTGGAAGTATTACCGAAAGCAGAAATCACTAAACCAAGTGAGAATGGATTTGCCACCGAAACCTTAACCAGCACGGCGAGAACGGTCACTGCAACGGTAGAAAAAGGTGGTCGTCTCTTACTGAATAATGGTATTGCTAACGTCAATGCCACCTTTGCAGACGGTTCTGTTTTAGTGCCAAATAAATTTGATGAAGAAATTCTGCCTCAATTACAACAAGACCCACAAAAAGCGGTATCAGTTCAAGGTACCGGGTCATTTGTGGGAGCTGAAAATACGATAGTTGAAACACCTCACACTTATGATTTCTTTGCGGTTAAAAATGAAAGTAATGCATATACGCTGAAAGTGACCGTTCAGAAAAAAGCCCTTTCATCGGCAGCAACCACTGAAAATGAAGTGGCTATCGCCAATGCCTTAGATGCAGCAACAAACAGTGCAGCGTATCAAAGTCTCATTTGGGGAACAAAAGAGAACGCTCGCCAAGCCTTTGCTCGTTTAAGCTATGATGAAGATCTCGCTGCCGAACAACACAATGTGTTAAATGGCTTATTGCTTCGTCAGCAACTTGCCCAACTGGGCGCAGTAAGAGCTCAACTTAATTCAGGTACACAAATTTGGACAAGTGGCACCTTCACCCACTTTAGCACGGATAGTTTAAGCAGCCATGCGTACAATCAACTTGTGGGTATTGATGCAACCATTGATACAGACAAACATTTAGGTGTATTTGTCGGCTCAACACAAAATAGCCACAAAATTGACCGCACTTCGAAAGATCGTGCCGTACATTTAGGCTTAACAGCTGAACATCGTTTCAACGTATTAACACCGAAAATTGGCTTTATTCAAAGTTGGGGTAAACACGAACAACGTGCAGAATTTGCGCAAGGTGTGAAAACTCATAGCCAAACACAAAATGTCTTTGCTGAGCTTGCCTACACTGGCTTAAAAGGCAAACATTTTGCGATTGAACCTTATGCTAGCGTAAGTTATATGCACATCAAAAATAAAGGTGTGACAAAAGGCGAAGTGCAGTTAAAAGACAACAATCGTGATTTAATCGTCACCTCTGTAGGTTTACGTCCATCCATTCCATTTGCAGTTGGTAGCGTTCAATTAAATCTATTAGGTGATGTGACTTATCATCGTTTCCATAAAGATAAAGCCGCTGAAGGCAGCTTGGTGATCAATAATCAAGGTGTCGCAAATCTTTATGGTAAAGAATTGAAAAATATCGTCACGACAGGTGTCGCATTGCAAGCGCAATTCACGCCGGCATTTAGCGTAAAAGTTGGTTATCAAGGTGCTTACCACCACGATACCAAAGTGAATAATGTGAATGCGGAATTACGTTTCTCGTTTTAACGATATTCAATAAGACAAAAGTGCGGTCAATTTTGACCGCATTTTTTTGGTTACTTCAAAAATGCCGCATGATAGGCAATATGCTCACCAATAAAACTGGCGATGAAGTAATAGCTATGATCGTAGCCTTTGTGGAAACGCACATCGAGCGGTTGATTTGCCGCACGACAGGTTTCGATAAAATCTTCGGTGCGTAATTGTGTTGGCAAAAATTCATCTTCTAAGCCCTGATCAATACGCATACCTTGCACTTTATAGCCTTGTTGAATGAGCGAGCTGGCATCATATTGCTGCCATTTCTCACGATCTTCCCCTAAATAAGCAGTAAAGGCTTTTTCTCCCCAAGGCACTAGGCTTGGCGATAAAATAGGCGAAAAAGCAGAAACACTTTGATAACGTTCTTGGTTTCGTAGTGCCAATACCAATGCACCGTGCCCGCCCATTGAATGTCCCATAATGGAACGTTTGCCGTTGGTAGGGAAATTTGCTTCAATTAAAGTAGGCAATTCATTCAAGATATAATCATACATCTGATAATTCGTCGCCCAAGGCTGCTCGGTCGCATTAAGATAAAAGCCCGCACCTTGCCCTAAATCGTAAGCCGCATCGTTCGGCACTTGCTCTCCACGAGGACTAGTATCAGGGGCAACCACAATCACTTGATGTTCTGCTGCATAACGCTGAAAGCCTGATTTGGTAATGAAATTTTGTTCAGTACAAGTTAAGCCAGAAAGCCAATAAATCACACCAAGCGGTCGATTTTCCGGATTATTTGGCAAATAGACAGCAAATTTCATTTCGCATTGAAGCGTTTGGGCATCATGTGCCCAAACTTGTTGCAAACCGCCAAAAATTTGATGTTGTTCAATCAGTTTCATTGCGTACCTTAGTAATGAATAACCGTGCGGATCGATTTACCTTCGTGCATTAACTCAAAGGCTTCATTGATTTGATCGAGTGTCATTGTGTGAGTCACAAACGGTTCTAACTGGATGTCACCTTTCATTGAATCTTCCACCATTTTCGGCAGTTCAGAGCGACCTTTCACGCCACCAAATGCTGAACCTTTCCAAACACGGCCTGTGACCAACTGGAACGGGCGCGTTGAAATTTCTTGGCCTGCACCTGCTACGCCGATGATAATGGATTGTCCCCAACCACGGTGTGCACTTTCTAATGCTTGACGCATTACGTTTACGTTGCCGATACATTCAAAGGTATGGTCAATGCCCCATTTGTTGATGTCTAACAACACATCTTTGATAGGTTTATCGTAATCATTCGGATTTAAACAATCCGTTGCACCAAACTGTTTTGCCAACTCGAATTTTGCAGGATTGGTATCAATAGCAATAATACGACCCGCTTTAGCTTGACGTGCACCTTGTACCACCGCTAAACCAATCGCTCCCAAGCCAAACACCGCAACAGAGTCGCCTTCTTGCACTTTTGCTGTGTTATGCACCGCACCAATACCTGTGGTAACGCCGCAACCAAGTAAACATACTTGTTCATGATTTGCTTCTGGGTTAATTTTCGCCAGTGACACTTCTGCAACAACAGAATATTCACTAAAGGTCGAACAGCCCATATAGTGATAGATCGGCTGACCTTGATAAGAAAAACGCGTTGTTCCATCTGGCATTAAGCCTTTACCTTGCGTATCACGCACTGAGACGCATAAGTTGGTTTTACCAGAACGACAAAACTCACATTCACCACATTCTGCGGTATAAAGCGGAATGACGTGATCACCTGGTTTTACGCTTAATACACCTTCGCCCACTGCAACGACCACACCTGCACCTTCATGTCCAAGCACTACAGGGAATACGCCTTCAGGATCGCTCCCTGATAACGTAAATGCATCAGTATGGCAAACGCCTGTGTGAGTATTACGGATTAACACTTCGCCTTTGCGTGGCATTTCTACGTCGATTTCTACAATTTGTAAGGGTTGATTTGGGGCGAATGCTACCGCCGCACGAGATTTGATCGTTGAGTTGATTTGTTTAATTTCCATTGTTTTTCCTCTTAATTCATTGACAAAGTTGCCTTGCCTAAGCAAGATAGCAACAGTTTACACTTTAGAGTTCACTCTAAGGCAAGCGTTTTTTGCAACTTTTTATTTGGAAGGAAGGGAAATGACTTACACCACCGCTAAAGCTGCCGAAAAAATCGGTATCTCCGCCCACACTTTACGTTTTTATGACAAAGAAGGCTTATTGCCTAACGTTGGGCGCGATGAACACGGCAATCGCCGTTTTACTGATAACGATTTGCAATGGTTGAGTTTATTACAATGCTTGAAAAATACAGGAATGAGCTTAAAAGACATCAAACGCTTCGCTGAATGTACCACCATTGGCGACGATACCATTGACGAACGCCTTGCATTATTTGAAAGCCAAACGGAAAATGTGAAATGCCAAATTGCTGAATTAAAACGCTATTTAAACCTACTGGAATATAAGTTAGCATTTTATCAAAAAGCCAAAGCGTTAGGCTCAGTGGAAGCCGTGAATTTGCCACAGATTCCTGAAACGACCTAAGTTAAGAGCTTGGTCCAACTTTTTGGGTTAAGTCAAAATTGACCGCACTTTTGCCCATAGATAAATAAAAAGGCATCAATCTGATGCCTTTTCAATTCATTAACATGAAAAATTAACGCTCATTCCAACGTTTGATTGATTCACGAATCACTTCTTTCGCTTCTTCTACATCGCCCCAGTGAGTCACTTTTGTTAAACCTGTTTTTTTCAATGCTTTGTAGTTATTGAAGTGGAATTCAATTTGTTTGATTAATTGCGCTGGCACATCTGCAAGGCTGTTGTATGCATTGCCGGTATCGCGATCATCTGCTGGCACACAAACGATTTTATCGTCCACTTCGCCATCATCAACGAATTTCATCACACCGATAACTTTTGCTTCAAGGAATACACCTGTTGCAAGTGGTTGGCGCGTTAATAATAAAACGTCTAACTCATCGCCATCTTCGTCTAAAGTTTGTGGAATGAAACCATAGTTAGTTGGTTTTGCGAAGATCGCTGGCTCAACACGGTCTAATTGGAACGCTGCAACTTTACGGTTCCATTCGATTTTGTGGCAGCTACCTTCTGGAATTTCATTTACCACATTGATAATGCCGGCATCTACATCGCCTGGCGTTAAAATTTGATTAAAATCAGCCATTGTTTTTCCTTTTTTGATTACGTTAAAAACTCTCAGAGTATAGCAGTTTTTAGCCGATAAAAAAATATGTGAAAAACATCCTCAAAACTGACCGCACTTTCCCGCCAGCCTAGCAAAAAAACGATTGCGCAAACGTTTACTTTTGAGTGATTTACTATAAAATAGCACGTCCTTTTTTTTGATTATTAACCTAGGGTAGGGGACTTTATGTCAAGTTTAGAAAAAACCTTTGAACTCAACAAACGCGGTTCAACGGTTCGTCAAGAAATCATTGCGGGTTTAACCACCTTCTTAGCCATGGTGTATTCCGTAATTGTTGTGCCTAAAATGCTTGGTGATGCAGGCTTTCCCGCTGAATCCGTGTTTATCGCAACCTGTTTAGTGGCGGGTCTTGGTTCGATTTTAATTGGCTTTTGGGCAAATGCGCCAATGGCGATCGGCTGTGCTATTTCATTAACCGCTTTCACCGCATTTAGCTTAGTGATTGGTCAACATGTTTCTATTCCTGTGGCATTAGGTGCCGTATTCCTCATGGGTTTGGTGTTCACCTTAATTTCGGCAACAGGTATTCGTTCATGGATTTTACGTAACCTGCCATCAAGTATCGCGCACGGTGCAGGGATCGGGATCGGCTTATTCTTACTTTTAATCGCCGCAAACGGCGTAGGCTTAGTGGTCAGCAACCAAGCGGGTTTACCGGTTAAATTAGGTGATTTCACCTCGTTCCCTGTGATGATGTCCTTAATCGGCCTTGCATTCATTATCGGCTTAGAAAAAATGAAAGTGAAAGGCGGGATTTTATGGGTCATCATTGCCATTACTATCGTAGGTTTAATCTTCGATTCAAACGTAACATTCAATGGACAGATCTTCAAAATGCCAACCTTTGGTGAAAACTCACTTTTCTTACAATTAGATTTGCAAGGTGCATTACAACCAGCCATTTTACCAATTGTTTTTGCTTTAGTGATGACTGCCGTATTTGATGCAACTGGTACTATTCGTGCCGTTGCAGGTCAAGCTGACTTATTAGATAAAGACGGACAAATCATCAACGGTGGCAAAGCCTTAACCTCTGACTCTGTAAGTAGCTTATTCTCAGGTTTATTCGGTACTGCGCCAGCAGCCGTTTATATCGAATCAACAGCAGGTACAGCCGCAGGCGGTAAAACGGGTATCACCGCTATCGTCGTCGGTGTATTGTTCTTATTAATGTTATTCTTCCAACCACTTGCATTCTTAGTGCCTGGTTATGCAACTGCACCGGCGTTAATGTATGTGGGCTTATTAATGCTAAGCAATGTGAGCAAATTAGACTTTGATGATTTCGTCGGCGCAATGAGCGGCTTAGTTTGTGCGGTATTCATCGTACTCACCGCAAACATCGTAACCGGTATCATGCTTGGCTTTGCGGCATTAGTGATTGGTCGTATCGTGAGTGGTGATGTGAAAAAACTCAACATCGGCACGATTATCATCGCCATTGTACTTGTCGCATTCTATGCTGGCGGCTGGGCGATTTAATTAAATGTATCTTGATAAGGCGAACGAATGGTTCGCCTTTTTTATTTCTAGCCTTAAAAAACAATCGAAAAACCAACCGCACTTTTACTTTACAAATCCCTAAATCCGCCTAAAATACAGGCCTTTAATACGGCTTGCCAAAAGCAAGCTACTGACCTGAAATCAGACAAGAGAACATTATGACAACCCCATTTAAACCTGAATTACTCTCCCCTGCGGGATCCCTCAAAAATATGCGCTACGCCTTTGCTTATGGCGCAGATGCCGTTTATGCAGGCCAACCACGTTACAGTTTACGTGTACGCAACAATGAATTTAATCACGCCAATTTAAAAATCGGGATCGATGAAGCCCATGCGCTTGGCAAAAAATTCTATGTGGTCGTAAACATTGCACCGCATAACTCCAAACTTAAAACCTTTATCAAAGATTTACAACCTGTCATCGACATGGGCCCTGATGCCTTAATTATGTCTGACCCAGGCTTAATTATGTTGGTGCGTGAAAACTTCCCGGATATTGATATTCACCTTTCTGTACAAGCGAATGCGGTAAACTGGGCAACGGTAAAATTCTGGAAACAAATGGGGTTAACTCGTGTGATTTTATCGCGCGAATTATCCATTGAAGAGATCGCAGAAATTCGCCAACACGTGCCAGATATCGAACTCGAAATTTTCGTACACGGTGCATTATGCATGGCGTATTCTGGCCGTTGCTTGCTTTCTGGCTATATCAACAAACGCGACCCAAACCAAGGTACTTGCACCAATGCTTGCCGTTGGGAATACAAAATGGAAGAAGGCACTACGGATGAAGTGGGCAACATTGTGCCAAAAATCGACCCTGCTCAACAAATCGAAGTGAAAAATGTGGCGCCAACCTTGGGCGAAGGTGCAGTAACGGATAAAGTCTTCCTTTACACCGAATCACAAAAGCCTGATGAGCAAATGACGGCGTTTGAAGATGAGCACGGCACTTACTTTATGAACTCAAAAGACCTGCGTGCAGTACAACATGTAGAAAAATTGACCGCTCTTGGTGTGCATTCTTTAAAAATCGAAGGCCGTACTAAATCATTCTATTACTGCGCAAGAACCGCACAAGTTTATCGCAAAGCCATTGATGACGCGGCTGCGGGCAAACCATTTGATGAAAGCTTAATGGATACGTTGGAATCCCTTGCTCATCGTGGTTATACCGAAGGTTTCTTACGTCGCCATACGCACGATGAATACCAAAATTACGAATATGGCTACTCTATTTCTGAACGCCAACAATTTGTCGGTGAATTTACCGGTAAACGCAATGAGCAAGGCATGGCTGAAGTGGCGGTGAAAAATAAATTCTTGCTTGGTGATGAAGTGGAAATGATGACCCCACAAGGCAACATCGTTTTTAAAATTGAAAAAATGCTCAATCGCAAAAACGAACATGTGGAAGCCGCACTTGGCGATGGCCATTTTGTCTTTTTAGATGTGCCACAAGACGTCCAACTTGATTATGCATTGTTGATGCGTAACTTGGTCAACACCAACACGCGTAATCCACATAATTAATTTGTTAAAAAATTGTTGCACTTGTTAAAGAATGTACTATAATACATCCCATACCTGATTTGTTAATTCAACAACTCATAGTATGACTCCAAATATTTTGCCCTTTCACCTTTTTGAAAGGGCTTTTTTTCTTGTTCTTTCCTCCGAATAGCTCTAGACTATGCCCCATTTTTAGCTTTCATTATTTACAATTATGCGTGTTTCTGACTTTCATTTTGACTTACCTGATGAGCTGATTGCTCGTTACCCTAAAGAAGATCGCTCTTCTTGCCGTTTGCTACAACTCAATGGCGAAAACGGGGAAATTTCTCACCGCACTTTTACCGATGTATTAGATTTAATCGATGAAGGTGATCTGTTGATTTTTAACAATACGCGTGTAATCCCAGCTCGTATGTTTGGTCGTAAAGCCAGTGGCGGAAAAATTGAAGTGTTGGTGGAACGTGTTTTAAGTGTACATCATTTCTTAGCGCATATTCGCTCATCAAAAGCCCCGAAAGAAGGTGCAGAATTATTTTTAGGCGAAGATAAGCTCGGTGAAAATAATGGCGTAAAAGCGATTATGGTCGGTCGTCAAGATGCCCTTTTTGAAGTGGAATTAGCGGATAAAAGTCGCAATGTACTTGATGTGTTGCAAGAAATCGGTCATATGCCGTTACCGCCTTATATTGATCGCCCAGATGAAGAAGCGGATCAAGAATGCTATCAAACCGTATATAACAAAGTGCCTGGTGCAGTGGCGGCACCAACAGCAGGCTTGCATTTTGATGATGAGCTTTTACAAAAATTACACGAAAAAGGCGTCAATTTTGAATTTGTGACTTTGCACGTGGGCGCAGGTACATTCCAACCCGTACGTGTTGAAAATATTGAAGATCACATCATGCACGCAGAATATGTGGAACTTTCTCAAGAAGTCTGCAATGCCATTATTGAAACGAAAAAAGCGGGTAAACGTGTCATTGCAGTGGGTACAACATCAGTGCGTTCTGTTGAAACCGCTGCCCTATCGGCAGAAGAAAATGGCAATCCAGATTTAATTGAACCTTATTTTTCTGATACGTCTATTTTTATTTACCCGGGCAAATCATTCCGTGTGGTGGATGCGTTGATTACCAACTTTCACTTACCGGAAAGCACATTGATTATGTTGGTATCGGCCTTTGCAGGCTTTAGCCACACCATGAATGCCTATAAAAGTGCGGTCGAAAATCGCTATCATTTTTTCAGTTATGGCGATGCGATGTTCATCACTAAAAACCCCAATGTGAAAGGCTTAGAATAAGTGGTTTGACTTATTTTCAGCCAACTCATAAAATACTCGTCCAGAAGCCTGTACTAACAGGCTTTTTTATTGAATAACAACCTTCGAACTGTTTATTCGTTGAGGAAAGAAAATGAAATATGAATTAGATAAAACCAGCGGCAGTGCACGTCGTGGTCGCTTGGTGTTTGAACGTCCACAAGGTACGTTCAGCGTAGAAACCCCTGCATTTATGCCAGTGGGCACCTATGGCACGGTAAAAGGCATGACACCGGAAGAAGTGCGTGCGACGGGTGCAGAAATTTTGCTTGGTAATACCTTCCATTTATGGCTTCGTCCTGGACAGGAAGTGATGCGTAAACACGGTGATTTGCACGATTTTATGCAATGGCATCGCCCGATTTTGACGGATAGTGGCGGCTTCCAAGTATTTAGTTTAGGTAAATTACGTAAAATCACCGAAGAAGGAGTGAAATTCCAAAACCCAATTAACGGTGAGCGCATTTCCCTTTCACCTGAAAAATCCATGGAAATTCAATATGATTTAGGTTCTGACATCGTGATGATTTTCGATGAATGTACGCCTTATCCAGCGACTTTCGATTATGCGAAAAAATCCATGGAAATGTCTCTTCGTTGGGCAAAACGTAGCCGTGATCGCTTTGATGAATTAGGCAATAAGAATGCCCTATTCGGTATTATTCAAGGTGGCGTGTTTGAAGAATTACGCAAAGTCTCATTAGAAGGCTTAGTGAATATTGGCTTTGACGGTTATGCAGTGGGCGGTTTAGCGGTAGGCGAACCAAAAGAAGACATGCACCGTATTTTAGAATACATCTGCCCACAAATCCCGGCTGATAAACCGCGTTATTTAATGGGTGTGGGTAAACCGGAAGATTTAGTGGAAGGCGTACGTCGTGGTATTGATATGTTTGACTGCGTAATGCCAACCCGTAACGCTCGTAACGGCCATTTATTCGTGACAGACGGCATTGTCAAAATCCGTAATGCAAAATATCGTGATGATACCAGCCCATTGGATCCTGAATGTGATTGCTACACCTGTAAAAACTACACCAAAGCCTATTTATACCATTTAGATAAATGCGGTGAAATTTTAGGTGCTCGCTTAAATACCATTCATAATTTACGCTATTATCAACGCTTAATGGCGGAAATTCGTCAGGCTATTGAAGACGAGCGTTTTGATGATTTTGTGGTGGAATTCTATGCTCGCATGGGCAAACCAGTTCCCCCATTACAATTAGCGGATAACTCATAATTGCTGAAAGTGTGGTAGAAAAATGAAGCGTTTTTTGACCGCACTTTTTAACAAAGGAAACCTTATGCAAATCCTTGAACCTCAACAATTTGCCACTTGGAATGAGCCGATTGATATGCTTTATGCTTGTCATAGCAAAGTGAAACGCTTTTGTAAACAGCTCACCATTCTTCCTGGCTACTTAGAAAAAAATGGCGTGAATCAAGCCGTATTAAATGATGTGAAAACCATTTTGCAGTATTTTAATCACGCGGCACCTCTTCATCATGATGATGAAGAAAAAGACTTTTTCCCCGCTTTAATTGAAAAAGCACCTCAAGCGAAAGAGTCGGTGGATGAATTAGAACGCCAGCATGTTACTTTGCATGAAAATTGGGCAAAGCTTTCGGAGCAGCTAGAAGAATTGATTGCAGAGAAACGTACCGATGTAGATGAAAGACTGATTACGCAGTTTGTGGCGAGCTATGATAGACACATATCCCTTGAAGAGCCGCTATTTGAGCTTGGTAAGCAATATTTATCCGCAGAACAACTCACGGCTATGGGCAAAATTATGTTTGCTCGTCGCCAAGCTTAAACCATGAAATATCAATTAAATTTGACCGCACTTTCCTGCCCGATTCCGCTTTTAACTGCAAAGAAGGCTTTGGCAAATTTAGCGTCAAATGATGAATTAGTTTTGCAATTAAATCGTCAAAGTGCGGTCGAAAATTTTGTTGTTTTTTGTGAAGAAAATCAATGTGAATTAGTGGATCAACATTGGCTTTCCGAGCAAATCTTCGAAGTTTGCTTGAAAAAAATCAATTAATTCCAAAATTCTCGTTGTTATTGCCTTCATCGGCTTTTACTGAATGCCGTTTTATGGTATTTTACGACCACTTTTAACTTTTCATTTTATAAGGAAAACACAATGGAAGCACAAAGCCCAATGTCCACGCTATTTATTTTCGTGATCTTCGGTTTAATTTTTTATTTTATGATTTACCGCCCACAAGCAAAACGTAATAAAGAACACAAAAAATTAATGTCTGAATTGGCGAAAGGCACTGAAGTATTAACCGCTGGTGGCGTCATTGGTAAAATTACCAAAGTAACCGAAGGTGCTGAAATTGTTATCGCATTAAACGATACCACTGAAATCACGATTAACCGTAACTACATTGTTTCAGTATTACCGAAAGGTTCTGTAAAATCTCTCTAATTTAAATTCCTAAAGGGAAAACTATGTTAAATCGTTACCCATTATGGAAGAATCTAATGGTGATCCTTGTGGTCGCCATTGGTGCTTTATACTCTCTTCCAAATATCTATGGTGAAGATCCTGCGGTGCAAATTTCCGGTACTCGCGGACAACAAGCAGACACCACCGCATTAACTGAAGTACAAAATGTACTGAAAGAAAATAACCTTCCAACCAAATCTATCGTTCTTGAAAATGGCTCTATTCTTGCCCGTTTCACCAACACAGATGATCAACTTCTTGCCAAAGATAAAATTGCAGAAAAACTAGGCAACAGCTATACCACGGCATTAAACCTTGCACCGGCAACACCGACTTGGTTAAGCAGCATTGGGGCCAACCCGATGAAATGGGGTTTGGACTTACGTGGTGGTGTACGCTTCTTAATGGAAGTGGACATGAATTCTGCTTTGGCTAAACGTCAAGAACAGTTACAAGACACATTACGTGGCGAGTTACGTAAAGAAAAAATTCAGTTTACCGCGATTAAAAATGGTGACAAATTTGGTACAACGGTCACGTTAGAAAACGCTGACCAGATATCAAAAGCAGCACGTATTATTCGTCAGCTACACCCAACATTAGATGTGTCTGATATTGGTGACAACACCTTAAACCTTGCCCTTTCTGAAACGGCATTAACAGAATCACGTAACTTAGCGATCGAGCAAAACTTAACGATTTTACGTAAACGTGTCGCTGAATTAGGCGTAGCTGAAGCGGTTATCCAACGTCAAGGTGCAGAACGTATCGTAATCGAATTACCGGGTGTTCAAGATACTGCCCGTGCAAAAGAGATCTTAGGTGCAACTGCGACACTTGAATTCCGCATTGTGAATTCGTTGGTGAACCCTGAATCAGCAGCGCGAGGTATGTTACCTTCTGACACAGAAATCAAATATGACCGTCAAGGTAGACCTGTTGCACTTTACAAACGTGCAGTATTGGGTGGTGAACACATCATCAACTCAAGCTCAGGTTTAGACCAAAACACCAGTACGCCACAAGTCAGTGTCACCTTGGATAGTGAAGGCGGCGAAATCATGTCGCAAACCACCAAGAAATACTACAAAAAACCAATGGCAACCTTGTATGTAGAATACAAAGACAACGGTAAAAAAGACGAAAATGGCAAAACTATTTTAGAGAAAAATGAAGAAGTGATTAACGTTGCTACTATTCAAGGTCGCTTTAGTTCTAACTTCCAAATTACGGGTGTAAGTAGCTCTGCAGAAGCACAAAACCTTTCTATGTTATTAAAATCAGGTGCATTAATTGCACCAGTGCAAATCGTTGAAGAACGTACAATTGGTCCTTCACTGGGTGCACAAAACGTAGAACAAGGTATCAATGCAAGTTTCTGGGGATTAATTATAGTCATCTTCTTCATGTTGATTTACTACAAAATCTTCGGCATTATCGCAAGCTTTGCATTAGTGATTAACATCGTTTTATTAGTCGGTTTAATGTCTATCCTACCTGGAGCAACACTTTCCATGCCGGGGATTGCGGGTATCGTATTAACCTTGGGGATGTCGGTGGATGCCAACGTACTTATTTTTGAGCGTATCAAAGAAGAAATTCGTAATGGTCGTCCAATCCAGCAAGCTATTAACGAAGGTTATAACGGTGCATTCTCCTCTATCTTCGATGCGAACTTAACCACAATTTTAACGGCAATTATCCTTTATGCAGTCGGTACCGGTCCAATTCAAGGCTTTGCGGTAACCCTTGCATTAGGTGTGGCAATTTCAATGTTTACAGCGATTACCGGAACACGTGCTATCGTGAACTTCCTATACGGCGGTAAACGTCTTGAAAAATTATCAATTTAGGTAGGATAAGATGAGATTATTTGCAAAAGATAAAAACGGACATTTTATCCGTGAAGTGAATGGGATTAAATTGCCATTCTCTCTCACTGAGTTTATGAAAGTGAGATTTGTAGGGTATGCATTTTCCGCTATTTTGATGACGATTTCCCTCTTCTTCATTATTACAAAAGGCTTCAACTGGGGCTTAGATTTTACGGGCGGTGTGGTATTTGATACTCACTTCTCACAACCCGCTGATTTAGAGAAAATCCGTGGCACATTAAACCAAAACGGGATTTCAAGCCCAATTGTACAAACAACGGGTTCTGTACAAGATGTCATGATCCGTTTACCAGCCGACAATAACGATTCTGGTATCGGTGAACACGTTAAAGGCATGCTCCAAACAATCGACCCGAATATTCATATTAACAGTATTGAATTTGTGGGGCCTAACGTTGGTGAAGAGTTAGCTCAAGGTGCAGTTTATGCGACGCTTGCTACTCTTGCGATGATGTTGATTTATATCGGCTCACGCTTTGAATGGCGTTTAGCTGTGGGCGGTATTGCCTCACTTGCTCACGACGTAGTCATTACCCTCGGTTTGTTCTCTGCATTACAAGTTGAAATGGATTTAACCTTTGTGGCGGCAATTCTTTCCGTTGTGGGTTACTCTATCAACGATAGTATCGTGGTATTCGACCGTGTACGTGAAAACTTCCGTAAAATTCGTCGTGTAGATACTATCGATATTATTGATATTTCCTTAACGCAAACCTTGTCGAGAACCATCATGACCTCTCTCACAACACTTCTTGTTGTGATTGCCTTGTTCTTCTTTGGTGGGCCATCCATTCATAACTTCTCGTTAGCGTTATTAATCGGTATCGGTTTTGGTACCTACTCATCAATCTTTATCGCGATTGCGATTGCTTATGATGTTGGTCTACGTCGCGAACACATGATTCCACCAAAAGTGGATAAAGAAATCGATGATTTACCTTAATCTATCGAACATGAGATAAAAAGAAAGCCGCCATAATGGTGGCTTTTTTATTGCTAAAATTAAGTGCTTTTTGACCGCACTTTATTCGTTTACATCACCTAATAAAGCTGCATATTTCTTCGTTGATTCGGAACTTTCCAGGGTAATTTTAAACGCCATTGTCAGCGGCACAGAAAGCAACATGCCTACCGTACCAAGTAACCATCCCCAGAAAAGTAATGAAAAGAATACGACCAAGGTAGAAAGCCCTAAGGTTTTTCCCATCATTTTCGGTTCAATAATATTACCGATCACAATATTTGATGCAATAATACCAACAGTTACGCCCATTCCTACACCAAATCCATTCAGTAATAAAGCTTGAACCACAATCGGCACTGCGGCAATAATTGAACCGATATTCGGAATATAATTTAATAGGAAGCTTAAGGTTGCCCATAAAATCGCATATTGCACCCCCGTTACATCCAACAAAATCCAAGTCGCAACACCTGTCAACAAACTTGTCACCGTTTTCACACCAAGATAACTAATCACACCGTCTAAAATACGATCAATGTGATGCTCTTCCGCAACAACATCATGTTCATTGGCACTTAAAACTAACGCAAGTTTATGCTTCATGGTTGGTGCTTCAAGCAGCATAAAAATCACGGCTAAAATCAACACAAAAACATTCGTCACAACGCCAGAAAAGTTTAATAACAAACGGCTCACAAAGTTCATGATCACGCTCGGATCAAAATGCTCCATAATGGCTTCGCGAGAAATCACAATCGGCAATTTCAGTTTTTGAGCTAATGCTATAACGTCATTTATACGCTCTGAAAGTAGCACTTTATATTGCGGAATAGAACGTGTAAATTCCTGCACACTGCTGTTAATTAATCCCGCCAGGAAAAAGAATACAATTAAAATCAAAACAAATAACAAGGCAATCGCAATACCATGTGGTACTTTGCGTTGTGTCATTGCTTTAATCACGGGTGAACAAATAATGGCGATAAATAATGCCAATAAAAAAGGCACAACAATCTCTGCCGCCAGTTTAATTCCCGCAAACACAATCACTAAAGCCGCCATAGCAACGACAGTGCGGTTAAAATTTAAGTTTTTTTCCACTAAATGGCTTCCTCATTTTCTTCGCCTGTACGAATACGAATCACACGTTCTATATCATAAACAAAGATCTTTCCATCACCGATTTTGCCTGTTTGGCAGGTTTCAACAATGGTTTCAAGGCATTGTTCAAGCAAATCATCTGGCACTACTATTTCAATTTTCACTTTAGGCAGAAAATCCACCATATATTCTGCACCACGATAAAGCTCTGTATGTCCTTTTTGACGACCAAAACCACGGACTTCAGTCACGGTCATTCCGCTGATGCCAATATCAGATAAATTTTCACGCACATCATCTAATTTAAATGGCTTAATAATGGCTTCGATTTTTTTCATCTTATTTCTCCAAATTTTCGCGTCGTGCGGCTTTCGGTCGAAAGCTTGTAATCACTTCAGGCTTGGTATCAATATAAATACCATCAATTAATTGCAAGCAATAAGGCACTGCACTAAAAATCCCTTTCACTAAAACTTTACCTTGCTCATCTTTCACGCCTTCTAAAGTTTCTTTGATGGCTTTTGGCTGACCAGGTAAATTCAAAATCAAACTATTTTTACGAATCACACCAACTTGACGAGATAAAATCGCTGTCGGCACAAAATGCAAACTCACTTGACGCATTTGCTCGCCAAATCCAGGCATTTCACGATCGGCTACCGCTAACGTGGCATCAGGTGTCACATCACGTTTTGCCGGCCCTGTCCCGCCCGTGGTGAGCACTAAATGACAATGGTGCTCATCCACTAATTCTTTCAACGTTTGTTCAATTAATGGCTGCTCATCTGGAATTAATCGAGTTTCTACTTCAAAAGGATCTACCAATGCTTGTTCTAACCATTGTTGTAATTCGGGAATCCCTTGATCTTGATACACACCACTTGATGCACGATCTGATACTGAAACCAAACCTATTTTTAAAAGTGCGGTCATTTTTTTCCTCATTTTTATACGCAATAAACAGCGTCATTCTACCCTATTTTATCTTTTACCAAAGCATAAAAAAGCCATTTAGCTTTCACTAAATGGCTTTTCATTTTAAAGCTTATTGTCTCGCCTGAACTTTACCGTCAGTATAATCAACAGTCACTACTTTACCTGGTAATAATTGACCAGATAAGATTTGTTGTGCCAAGCTATTTTCGATCTCTTGTTGAATTGCACGTTTTAATGGACGCGCGCCATAAATTGGGTCGTAACCCACTTCAGCAATGAAATCTAATAAAGCGTCGGTAAACACCAATTCGTAGCCACGAGTTTCCATACGTTTTGCTAAGCGTTCTAATTGGATACTTGCAATCGCACGGATATTTTCTTTACCAAGCGGATGGAATACCACGGTCTCGTCAATACGGTTGATAAATTCTGGACGGAAATGTTGGCTAACAACCGACATCACTAAGGCCTTCATTTCGCTATAGCTTTCGTCTTTGTTACCTTGGATTAAATCAGAACCTAAGTTAGAGGTCATTATCACCACCGTATTACGGAAGTCCACGGTACGACCTTGCCCGTCAGTTAAACGACCATCATCCAATACTTGTAACAAGATATTGAATACATCCGCATGAGCTTTTTCCACTTCATCGAGCAAAATCACCGAATATGGACGACGACGAACAGCTTCAGTTAAATAACCACCTTCTTCATAGCCGACATAGCCTGGAGGCGCCCCCACTAAACGAGAGACACTGTGTTTTTCCATAAACTCTGACATATCAATGCGTACCATCGCATCTTCACTATCAAACAAGAATTTAGCCAAAGTTTTGCAAAGCTCAGTTTTACCTACACCTGTTGGCCCTAGGAACAAGAAAGAACCAATTGGGCGATTAGGATCGGAAAGACCTGCACGGCTACGACGAATTGCATTTGCTACCGCATCTACTGCTTCTTCTTGACCGATCACACGTTTATGCAATTCTTCTTCCATGCGTAAGAGTTTTTCTTTCTCGCCTTCCATCATTTTAGAAACAGGAATACCTGTTGCTTTAGAAAGCACTTCGGCAATTTCTTCATCAGTTACACGATAACGCAATAAGGTCATTTCTTTGCCTTCGCTGGTTTCAGCGGCAGCAAGTTGTTTTTCCAATTCAGGAATACGACCGTATTGAAGCTCAGACATTTTGCTTAAATCACCAGCTCGACGCGCTTGTTCCATTTCAGTTTTCGCCGCATCTAACGCTTGTTTGATGTGTTGTGAACCTGAAAGGGTCGCTTTTTCTGATTTCCAAACTTCTTCAAGTTCAGCGTATTCACGTTCTTTATCAGCAAGCTCTTTTTCTAACATGTCTAAACGCTTACGGCTTGCTTCGTCTTCTTCTTTTTGTAATGCCTGTTGTTCCAATTTTAATTGGATAATACGGCGTTCAAGACGATCAAGCGGTTCAGGTTTAGAATCTATTTCCATACGGATGCTCGAAGCGGCTTCATCGATTAAGTCGATGGCTTTATCCGGCAATTGACGATCGGAAATATAACGGTGTGAAAGTGTTGCTGCTGCTACGATTGCTGGGTCAGTAATATCTACATGGTGATGGATCTCATAACGCTCTTTCAAACCACGTAAGATCGCAATGGTATCTTCGACACTTGGCTCATCCACAAAAACTTTTTGGAAACGACGCTCAAGTGCGGCATCTTTCTCGATATATTGACGATATTCGTCTAATGTAGTTGCCCCCACACAGTGTAATTCACCACGTGCTAAACTTGGTTTTAATAAGTTACCTGCATCCATCGCACCGTCAGTTTTACCTGCACCAACCATGGTATGGATTTCATCAATAAAGAGGATCACGCAACCTTCTTCTTTTGATAACTCATTTAAAACAGCTTTTAAGCGCTCTTCAAATTCACCGCGGTATTTCGCACCAGCAATCAGTGCGCCCATATCTAAAGAAAGTACACGTTTGTTTTTTAAGCCTTCAGGCACTTCACCATTAACAATACGTTGTGCTAAACCTTCCACGATAGCGGTTTTACCTACACCAGGCTCACCGATTAATACAGGGTTATTTTTGGTACGACGTTGCAATACTTGAATCGCTCGACGAATTTCTTCATCACGACCAATAACTGGGTCAAGTTTGCCACTTTCAGCACGAGCTGTTAAATCAATGGTATATTTTTCAAGAGCTTGTCTGCTTTCTTCTGCATTTTGATCGTTCACGCTTTGTCCTCCGCGAATATGTTGAATCGCTTGTAAAATTTGTTCTTTTTTCGCACCACATTTTTTCAAAATGTCATTTAATGCGCCACGCTCTTCAAGCGCTGCTAATAAGAACAATTCACTGGAAATAAATTTATCTTGTTTTTGTTGAGCTAATTTGTCACATAAATTCAATAAGTTAAGTAATTGACGTGAAATTTGCACATCACCGCCATTACCCGACACTTGTGGCAACTTATTCAATTCGGCGTTTAATTCATTACGTAATAACGCCACATTCACGCCACTTGCTGTCAAAATCGGTGCAATTGAACCGTCTTGTTGATTTAAAAGTGCGGTCAATAAATGCACTGGTTCGATAAACTGATTATCTTTACCTAGCGCTAATGACTGTGCTTCACTGAGTGCTTGTTGAAATTTTGTGGTAAATTTTTCAATATTCATACCTTATCTTCTCCTGCATTAAATACTCGGGGTCATCCCCTTTATGAGTAACTAGATAAGACCCTTTTTTGGTATTTCAAGAGAAAAAATCAACAATTTTTAATTTTTTCTATCGAATTTTATTTCTTGATAGGTTTAAGCAACTAAAATTCGGTGAAGAGGCACGTCCCACGCTTCAGTTGGAAGCTGTTCGACTTGCTGACATTGATGGGCTAATCCCACAGGAATAAAAGAAGCATTTTGCCAATTTTGTAAGGTGCGGTCATAAAAACCACCGCCCATACCAAGGCGATTCCTTTGTTTATCAAACGCGACAAGTGGTGTAAAAAGAATATCTAATTCATTCAAAGGCAATACGTTTTGCACATTGAGTTTTGGCTCCCAAATGCCAAATTTATTTTTCAACATTGGTGTATCTGGCAAATAACGTAAGAACAAAAGATGATTAGGATTGAAAGGGTGTAATACTGGTAAATAAACGCACTTATCTTGTGCCCAAAGGGTTTTGATAAGTTTATCCGTGGAGATTTCACCATCAAAGGAAACATACAAGGCAATATGCTGCGCATTTCGTGCTTCAATTAATGCAAGCGCTTGCTGAGTGATGGAATCTTCTGCCTGTTGCTGCTGAAGTGCGGTCAAATTTGCTCGTGTTTTACGAATTTGTTGACGGAGTTGATGGCGAAGCGTTTGCTGTGTTGATTTCATTTAATCAGAAAGAATGGATTTTAAAGGAAGGTCCCAGAGTGCCGCTACGAGTAGTAGTCCTTGAACCCGATGGTTCAAGGAAACCGGTAAGGTCATTTTTAGGTTTCTTTAGCCCAATGACAAAGTCAAAGGTCAAGCCTACACACCAATGACGGGAAACCGATTTATAAGATTTTAAGTATCGGCTCAGGGACATAACCCATCCACGAACACCCCAGGAAATCTTTTAAATTTATACTAGCTCAATTTGATCAATTTGACTAGCCTTTATTTTAAATAATTTGCTTTTACCTCTAGATTATAAACAACATATAAATTATTTTTTAATTGGTTGAATTAAATCTGAATCGTCAAGTTTCTTTATTTCAGTAAATTTTTTATCTTTGTTCGCTTCAATTACCTTCTGCGTTTGATCCGCTAATTGCTGTAAACCCATTCGATCATATGCTTCTTTCATTAAGAATAAACCTTCATAGGTCGCTTGTGCATCAGGATATTGTTGCAACATACCCACTACGCGATTTGATACTGCGACCCATGCATCACGTTTTGCATAGAATTTCGCAATCTCTAACTCATGACGCGCTAATGAGTCTTTGATATACGCCATACGTGCTACCGCATCTTGTGAATATGGACTATTCGGGAACGCACTAACTAAACTTTGAAAGTTAGAAAATGCCGTTTTCATAGATGTTGTTTCACGCGTTGCACGATCGATGCCAAAGAAATCTTGGACCATATTATCAGCAGTTGCTAAATTTGTTAACCCTGCCATATACACGGCATAGTCACGGTTTGGACTTTGTGGAAATTGGTGTAGATAATTATCTACTGTCACTAATGTTGCCGTATAATCTTGTGCTTTATAGTTTGCATAAATTAAATCAAGCATAGCTTGTTCTTGATAAGTACTGCCTGGAAAACGTTCTGTTGTTGCATTTAAATAACGAATTGATTCTTTATAGCTACCTTCTTGCAAAGCAGATGAGCCTTTTGCATAAAGCTCATCAACTGAAGATTGTTCCACTTCTTTCTTACCACTACAAGCCATAATAGCCAATGAAGTCATAGCAATAAGTGCGAAAGATTTTATTTTATGCATTCTTTTTCCTTAATTTTTACGAAAATCAATAAATAAGTTACAATTAGCGAATATTGTATAGAACATTACACAATAAGCCAACTTTTTAAATTTTTAGATGGATTGTTTATGCCACAAATTACCTTAACGGCTGAAATTCAGCCCGAACAAATGGGACAACGTTTAGACCAAACCCTCGCAGAGTTGTTCCCTGAATATTCTCGTTCACGTTTAAAAACCTGGATTGAAGCAAAACAGGTAAAAATGAACGATGAAATTGCCGATATTCCTCGTACTAAAGTTTATGGCGGAGAGCAAATTGAAATTTCAGTAGAAGTAGAAGATGAAAACCGTTTTGAACCACAAAATATTCCGCTCAATATTGTTTATGAAGATGACGATATTATCGTGATTAATAAACCTAAAGATCTTGTGGTTCACCCAGGTGCTGGAAATCCAAATGGCACGGTACTTAACGCGCTACTCTATCACTATCCACCTATTGCCGAAGTACCGCGTGCAGGGATTGTGCATCGTTTAGATAAAGACACAACGGGTCTCATGGTTGTTGCCAAAACCATTCCTGCACAAACCAAACTCGTACGTGACTTACAAAAACGTAAGATCACTCGTGAATACGAGGCTGTTGCAAGTGGCATTATGACCAAAGGTGGAACCGTAGACCAACCCATGGCTCGCCACGCGACAAAACGTACACTGATGGCTGTTCACCCAATGGGTAAACCGGCTGTGACGCACTATCGCATTATGGATAATTTCCGTAATTACACCCGCTTACGCTTACGTTTAGAAACGGGTCGTACTCACCAAATTCGTGTGCACATGGCGCATATCGCACATCCATTATTAGGTGATCAAACTTACGGAGGCCGTCCTCGCCCACCTAAAAATGCAAGCGAAGTCTTCACTGAGGTGCTACGCAATTTTAAACGCCAAGCCCTACATGCGGTTATGTTGCGTTTAGCTCATCCTATCACAGGTGAAATGATGGAATGGTATGCCCCATTGCCAGATGACTTTGTCGAATTACTGCATGCCTTAAAAGCGGATTACCTCGAACACAAAGACGAATTGGATTATTAAGATGAAAACCATTGTTCCAAACTGGAATGTTCCACCACATATCCAAGCTTTTACAACCACAAGAGAAGGAGGCGTAAGCCTGCCGCCTTTCGATAGTTTCAATTTAGGCGATCATGTCGAAGATGATAAAAGTGCGGTCAAAACTAACCGCACTTTACTGGTCGAAAAATTTAATCTGCCACATTTCCCGTTGTTTTTAACTCAAACGCACAGCACTCGTGTAATCACGGTGCCTTATGAGGGTAATAATTTAGAGGCTGATGCGATTTATACCAATCAACCTAACCAAGTATGTTTGGTCATGACGGCTGATTGCTTGCCAGTTTTATTCACTAATAAGCAAGGGACTGAAGTAGCTGCGGCACATGCGGGTTGGCGTGGACTCTGTGATGGTGTATTAGAAGAAACCGTGAAATGTTTTCAATCTGCCCCTGAAGAGATTATTGCGTGGTTTGGCCCTGCTATCGGCCCTAATGCATTTCAAGTTGGCAAAGAAGTGATTGAACAATTTATGGCGTTTGACCCGATTGCAGAAACGGCTTTTCGACCCGATCCGAATGAAGTAGGAAAATACCTCGGCAATCTTTATCAAATCGCCACACAACGCCTCAATAAATTAGGTATTTCCCAAATTTACGGTGGGGAGCATTGCACATTCAATGAAAAAGAGAGCTTCTTTTCCTATCGTCGAGATGACAAAACAGGAAGAATGGCGAGTCTAATTTGGATAAAAAAATAAACCTATCAATACAACAAACCGCACATTAAAGCGCGGTTTATTTTTGGCTTATTCTGAATAGTTTTCGAACCAACTTTCTAAAATCAGGCAAGCAGAAATCCCATCTACTTTGCCTTTATTGAGAGCTCGATAACCGCCACGCTGGAAAATTTCATCACGAGCAGAAACCGTCGTTAAGCGCTCATCTTGTAGTTCGACTTTGATACCGAAACGACCATTTAAGCGATTGGCAAATTTTTTCGCACGAAGTGTTAAATCTTGCTCGGTGCCATCCATATTTAAAGGCAATCCCACCACAATAACATCAGGTTTCCAGTCTTTTAAACATTTTTCAATGGCATCCCAATTGGGAATCCCATCTTGCGCTTTAAATGCAGGTAAGGCTTGCGCCGTCCCCGTGATACTTTGCCCGACGGCACAACCAATACTTTTTGTGCCAAAATCAAATGCGATTGCCGTGATGCCCATTAACTATGCCCTACTTGTGAAAAGACAAAATTATGAGGATGAATCCCCAATAATTGATTCGCGGCGGGATAACGATCTTCATAAATGGTTTCAAATAAAATAGTGTCTGACGCTGGCGCGACTAGCCATGCATTATCTGCAATCTCTTGTTCTAGCTGTCCCGCTGTCCAACTGGCACAACCGAGTGCAACAAGATATTTTTCGGGCGCATCCTCTGAACCAAAGGTTTCCACAATATCTGCCGAAGTGGTCAGAAACATCTCATCAGTAATTTTATAACTATGCTCAAATTCTTTCGCAGTTTTCTTATGCAGAATAAAACCACGCTCAGAATGCACTGGACCACCCGCAAGCACAAGTTCACTGCTAAAAGTGCGGTCATTTTTCATCATAAAATTCATTTTTGAATACAACTCAGCAATGCTTAAATCGGTGGGTTGATTAATCACTAAGCCCATCGAACCTTGCTCATTATGCTCACACATATACACCACAGTATTTTGGAAATAATCCTCCAACTGTGGCATCGCGATTAAAAATTGCCCTTGTAAATCCATCATTATCCCAAATCTCCAAAACAAATTTGCAACGCACTAATCGCCGCTAAAGAGGCTGTTTCTGTACGTAACACACGCTTTCCTAATAAAATCTCAGTAAATCCTTGTTGTTCAGTTTGAGCGATTTCTTGAGGTGATAAACCTCCTTCTGAACCAATAAGCAAACGAACCCCTTCTTTTGGAATAGAAGGCAAGGTTTTAATAGAATATTGGGCTCTTGGATGTAAATTCAATTTCAACGCGCCATCATTTTCTGCACACCAATCTTGTAATTTCATTAACGGACGAATTTCTGGCACAACGTTACGGCCACATTGTTCACAAGCTGCAATGGCAATTTTTTGCCATTGTTGGATTTTCTTATCCATACGCTCACCATCTAACTTCACACCACAGCGTTCTGACCATAATGGTGTAATCACATTCACGCCCAACTCTACGGATTTTTGAATGGTAAATTCCATTCGATCGCCGCGTGAAATAACCTGCCCTAAATGAATCGATAAATTCGACTCTTTATCACTTAATTCACAACCAAGAATGTCCACTTTAACGGCTTTTTTGCTCGCTTCAATAATTTTTGCTGGATAAATATGATTACTTCCATCAAATAATTCAATTTGCTCACCTTCAGTCATGCGAAGTACACGTCCTACGTGATTAGCCGCATCATCTGAAAGTTGGCAAGTAGATTGATTTTTAAGGGATTCGGGATGATAAATTCTTGGAATACGCATAATATTGAGTCTTTGATATAAGGAAAAAGTGCGGTCATTTTCAACCGCACTTTTAATATTATTCTGTTGCTAAATCTTTTGGTAAACTTTCTAAAATGGATCGCCAGTAGGCGGAAGTCACTTGCTTGTGTTTACGAATACATTCCACCACTAAATCGGGTTGACCTTTTTCACAAATATCACGCAACTCGACATAAAAATCATGTGTCACTTGGCGATGTTTTTCGTCACTAAAGAATAGCAAACCAATTTTATGATAAACCCCACGTAAGCTATTGAAAATCAAACGATAGAAAGGTTTATTCGCCATTACTGTAAACTGACGAAATAAGGCATAGTCAAATTCCATGTAGCTTTCAGCCGTATTTTCTAAAACATCCATTCCTTTGAACAAAGCTGCTGAGGCTTTAGGCGAATTTTTTACTGCCTCATAAATATAAAATTCCGACATGCGACTACGCAATGACAGCATATTTTCAATGATTAACGGTGCGCTTTGGCGATCTAAGGTAATTAAGGTTTCAATGATGCTTGGACCCGCT
This sequence comes from Haemophilus sp. SZY H53, assembly GCF_054332375.1. Taxonomy (NCBI): domain Bacteria; kingdom Pseudomonadati; phylum Pseudomonadota; class Gammaproteobacteria; order Pasteurellales; family Pasteurellaceae; genus Haemophilus; species Haemophilus sp. SZY H53. The sequence continues at coordinate 62,907 of NZ_JBTGNV010000003.1, read as the reverse complement.
GTATCCCAAATATCATTGACTTTCGTGGGCTTGCCGTGTTGAATGGTAAGCCAGCCATCACGAGCCAAACGCTGCAATACTTCGCGTAATGTCGTGCGTGTTACACCAATTTTATCAGCTAAATCACGCTCAGAAGGAAGATTGGTGCCTGCAGGAAATACATCATCCCAAATACTTTTTACTATGTATTCTTCAGCTAAAGCAGCAGGACTTTGAGCACGTAAAAGAGAGCTATCTGTTTGCATAAATATTAAAAAGTTTAAAAAGATCAAAAAAAATGTGATTTATTCAATAAATCTTTCACTGAACTATTATCCTTTAAAGCCGTATATATTACAATGTAAAGACTATAAAAAATGGAGTTAGCTATGACTTATACACAAGCATTTATGAAAAATTTTCTGGGTTCTAGTCCAGATTGGTATAAATTAACGATTATTTCTTTCCTAATCATTAACCCTATTTTGTTCTTTTGGATCAGTCCGTTTATCGCTGGTTGGGTTCTAGTTGCTGAATTTATTTTTACACTTGCAATGGCATTAAAATGCTACCCTCTTCAACCTGGTGGTTTGTTAGCTATTGAAGCAATTGCTATCGGTATGACAAATGTAGAACACGTTAAAGCAGAAATTATGGCTAACTTTGAAGTGATCTTACTTTTAATCTTTATGGTGGCCGGTATTTATTTTATGAAGCAGCTTTTACTTTATGTGTTCACCAAATTATTAGTTCGTATCCGTTCTAAAATTGTACTTTCTGTCGCCTTCTGCTTTAGTGCGGCATTTCTTTCAGCTTTCTTAGATGCCCTAACTGTTGTCGCTGTAATCATCAGCGTCGCCATGGGTTTCTATGGGGTTTATCACAAAGTTGCATCAGGCAAAACACTGCAAGATGCAGTTGATATTTCCGATGATAATAAAATCAAAAATCATGAAACCTTAGAAAAATTTCGTGCTTTCTTACGTAGTTTAATGATGCATGCGGGCGTGGGAACTGCACTCGGTGGTGTCATGACCATGGTAGGTGAACCTCAAAACCTAATCATTGCAGAACAAGCAAAATGGAATTTTATTGAGTTCTTCTTCCGTATGGCGCCAGTGACTATCCCTGTATTTATCTGTGGACTACTCACATGTATTTTGATTGAAAAATTTAAAGTATTCGGCTATGGCGAAAAATTACCAGAAGAAGTATGGAAAATCTTGGCCGATTTAGATCGTGAAAATACACAAAAAATGTCTAAACAAGATAAAATTCGCCTTTCTGTTCAAGCTCTTATTGCGATTTGGTTAATTTTAGGCTTAGCCTTCCACTTAGCGGCTGTAGGTTTAATCGGTTTAAGTGTAATTATTCTTGCAACGACTTTTACTGGTGTAACCGATGAACATGCTATTGGTAAATCATTCCAAGAAAGTTTACCTTTCACTGCATTATTAGTCGTATTCTTCTCTATTGTTGCCGTGATTATCGATCAAAAACTCTTCGCTCCAATTATTCACTTTGTATTAAGTGCAGAAGAGAAGACACAGTTAGCCTTGTTTTATGGTTTCAATGGATTACTTTCTGCGATTTCTGATAACGTATTTGTTGCAACAGTTTATATTAATGAAGCGAAAAATGCGCTTGCTGCAGGGGCAATTGCACCACATCAATTTGAATTACTTGCGGTCGCAATCAATACCGGTACAAACTTACCTTCTGTTGCAACACCAAATGGTCAAGCGGCATTCTTGTTCTTACTGACATCATCTCTTGCGCCATTAATTAAACTTTCTTATGGCAGAATGGTCTATATGGCATTACCTTATACTATCATATTAACAATCGTGGGGTTCCTTGCTATCGAATTTATCTTACCAGACATGACAATTTGGCTTGCGAACCTTGGCTTAATTCTTCCTATTTAGTGAAGCATAAGGAGAAAGAATGCTCGACTTTTTTAAGCAATTATCCCTTAAACGTTCAGCGTGGATCTTTTTGGCATTTACCGCATTTGCCTTAGAATCGACCGCACTTTATTTTCAATACGGCATGGGGTTACAACCTTGCGTACTTTGTGTTTATGAACGTTTAGCTGTTGTAGGTTTATTCGTCGCTGGTCTTATCGGCGCCTTAGCCCCAAGCTCGCTTATTATCCGCATTCTTGCTCTTATTGTGGGTTTATTTAGTGTAATTAAAGGATTAATGATATCTATCCGTCACCTTGATTTACAAATGAACCCTACACCGTGGAAACAATGTGAATTTATACCTAACTTTCCGGAAACATTACCATTCCATAAATGGCTACCTGCGGTGTTCAATCCAACTGGTAGCTGTAATGAAAGCCAATGGTCACTTTTCGGCATCACGATGGTGCAATGGTTGGTATTTATTTTCGCTGTCTATGTCATTGTGTTAGGATTAATTACACTTTCGCAAGTGAAGAAAAGTCGAAATCAACGCCTCATTTTTAAGTAGTCTAATCGCATACTAAAAAGCCTAGAGAGATCCTCTAGGCTTTTTTATTACTGAAAGTTATTCTGTACTCAACATTATTCAAGAAAGAAATACCAATAAGGCATTAAGATCAACCAAATAAAGCCACTAAGAATAACAACAAATTTAAAACTGAAATGTTTTGTTTTATGTCGAAAGCGCTTCATCCCGCAATAAACACCAATAAAACCACCAAGAAGGCTTAATAGAAAAAAGGTATTTTCAGAAATTCGCCAGCCGTGACGAACCGCGCGGATTTTGTCTTTCCACATTAAAAAATAAGCGGCGATATTTACCGCCGCTAACATCACAAATAAAAGCTGAATCAGCATTATGCGTAAACAGGAAGACGTTTGCAGATTGCCAATACTTTTTCTTTGGTCGCTGCAATCACTTGTTCTTCGTTTTCTTTGCCTAATGCATCTAATACATCACACATCCAGCCGGCTAATTCACGACAGTCTTGTTCAGTAAAGCCACGACGAGTCACAGCCGGTGTACCAACACGAATACCAGAAGTCACAAATGGTTTTTGTGGATCATTTGGTACCGAGTTTTTATTCACTGTGATATTCGCTTTACCTAGTGCTGCATCTGCTGCTTTCCCAGTTAAGCCTTGTTTGATGAAGCTCACTAAGAATAAATGGTTTTCTGTACCGTTTGAAACCACGTCATAACCACGTTGTTTAAACACTTCTACCATCGCTTTCGCATTTTTAATCACGTTGGCTTGATATTCTTTATAAGCTGGCTCTAATGCTTCTTTGAAACATACTGCTTTCGCCGCAATAATGTGAACTAATGGACCACCTTGGTTTGCAGGGAAAACAGAAGATTGCAAGCGTTTATAAAGCTCTTCATCACCGCAAGAAGAAAGGATTAAACCACCACGTGGACCACCTAAGGTTTTATGAGTAGTGGTTGTGACAACATGTGCGTATGGTAATGGGTTTGGATATAAACCTGCTGCGATTAAGCCCGCAACGTGAGCCATATCCACAAATAAATACGCCCCCACTTCATCGGCGATTTCGCGCATTTTTTTCCAATCTACCACTTGGGAATAAGCAGAGAAGCCCGCCACAATCATTTTTGGTTTATGTTCTAATGCTTTTTGACGCACATCTTCATAGTCAATTAAACCGTCAGCGGTAATACCATAAAGTACAGAGTTATAGATTTTACCAGAGAAGCTCACTTTCGCCCCGTGGGTTAAGTGACCACCGTGTGCTAAATCCATACCTAAAATAGTATCGCCCGCATTAATTAATGCACCATACACCGCAGCATTTGCTTGTGAACCAGAGTGCGGTTGAACATTCACGTAATCTGCACCAAATAATTCTTTCGCACGGTCAATTGCTAACTGTTCCACAATGTCAGCATACTCACAACCGCCGTAATAACGTTTACCTGGATAGCCTTCCGCATATTTGTTAGTAAACTGTGAACCTTGCGCTTCCATTACGCGTGGACTCGCATAGTTTTCAGATGCGATAAGCTCGATATGCTCTTCTTGACGACGATTTTCATCTTGAATCGCTTGCCACAATACGGGATCGTAATCAGCGATAGTCATATTTCTTGTAAACATTGTGTTCTCCTGTTATGTAATTTATGGCAGATAGTTTAACTGTTTATGGATAAAAACTTAATTAAAATTTCATTCCTAAATTTTCATCACTTAAATGAAATTAATTCATCATCATAATATGCATTATTTTTGCAACTCTCGTTCCACAGCTCTATAACCAATGTCTCGACGATAAAAACGTCCAGACCATTGAATTTGCTCAGCGAGTTTTAAGGCTTTTTGTTGTGCTTCAAATACGCTTTCGCCTAACGCAGTCACACAAAGCACGCGACCGCCGTTCGTGACTAACTTGCCTTCTTGTTCTGCTACGCCCGCTAAGAAAACTTTCTCATTTTCGACCGCACTTTGTGGCAAACCGGTGATTTCATCGCCCTTGCGATAATCGCCAGGATAGCCTTCAGCCGCCAAAACAATCCCTAAGGAAGATTTTGGATTCCATTGGGATTTCACTTCGTCTAATTTGCCATCACAGGCTTTAAGACAAAGCTCCACCAAATCCGATTCCAAACGTAACATAATCGGTTGGGTTTCCGGATCACCGAAACGGCAATTAAATTCGATCACTTTCGGTTGGCCATTCGGCATAATCATTAATCCAGCATACAAGAAACCGGTGTAAACATTGCCTTCTGCCGCCATGCCATTGACTGTTGGATAAATCACTTCACGCATAATGCGATCATGAATTTCTGGTGTCACCACTGGGGCTGGTGAATATGCCCCCATACCGCCGGTATTCAGACCTGTATCATTTTCGCCCACACGTTTGTGATCTTGACTAGTTGCCATAGATTCAACATTTTTACCATCTACCATGACGATAAAACTGGCTTCTTCGCCATCTAGAAACTCTTCAATCACCACTCGGCTACCCGCTTTGCCAAAGGCATTGCCAGAAAGCATATCACGCACAGCCTCTTCCGCTTCCTGCAACGTCATTGCCACGATGACGCCTTTGCCCGCCGCCAAACCATCTGCTTTTACGACAATTGGTGCACCTTTTTCTCGCAAGTATGCCAATGCCGGCTCTACTTCGGTGAAGTTTTGGTATTCCGCTGTTGGGATTTTATGACGGGCTAAGAAATCTTTGGTAAAGGCTTTGGAACCTTCTAATTGCGCAGCTGCTTGCGTTGGTCCGAAAATTTTTAAACCAGCTACACGAAACGCATCCACCACGCCAATCACAAGTGGCGCTTCTGGCCCTACAATCGTTAATCCAATGTGGTTATCTTGGGCAAATTTAACCAACGCAGGAATATCCGTTGCAGCGATATTCACGTTTTCTACTTTGTGTTCCAATGCGGTACCCGCATTGCCTGGTGCGACAAAAACTTTATCTGCTAGTGGAGATTGTGCTGCTTTCCAAGCCAAGGCGTGTTCACGCCCGCCATTTCCGATGATGAGGATGTTCATAATGCTCCTTGTATCTTTTTGAATTTAATCCCCTCTTTAGCAAAGAGGGGGAGGGGAGATTTGGCAGAAGTTATTTCAACCTCATAGTATATTTAGCATCGTTTAAATCTCCCCCCAGCCCCCTCTTTACGAAAGAGGGGGGATAAGTAAAAAAGTAAGTCGCTCATTGAGCGAAGTGACGACATAAATTAATGTCTAAAATGACGCATTCCAGTTAATACCATCACCATATTATGTTCATCCGCCGCATCGATGACTTCTTGATCGCGCATTGAACCACCTGGGTGAATCACACATTGAATGCCCACTTTTGCCGCTGCATCAATGCCGTCACGGAATGGGAAGAACGCATCAGATGCCATTACACAACCAGCCACTTCCAAGCCCTCATCTTGCGCTTTAATACCGGCAATTTTGGCAGAATACACGCGGCTCATTTGGCCTGCACCGATACCAATAGTTTGGTTATCTTTGGCGTAAACAATGGCATTCGATTTCACAAATTTCGCCACTTTCCAGCAGAATAATAAGTCTTTTAATTCTTGTTCAGTTGGCTGACGTTTACTCACTACTTTTAAATCATCCAAGCCAACCATGCCTAAATCTGCATCTTGTACTAACAAACCTCCGTTTACACGTTTGAAATCTAAACGTTCAGAACGAGAAGTCCATTCACCACATTCAAGCAAACGAACATTTTTCTTACGTTTCACGACTTCTTGCGCTTCAGCAGAAACTTTCGGTGCAATAATCACTTCAACGAATTGGCGTTCCACAATTTCATTCGCGGTTTTTTCGTCTAATTCACGGTTGAAAGCAATAATGCCGCCAAATGCAGAAGTTGGATCGGTTTGGTAAGCACGATTATAGGCGTCTAAAATATCTTTTCCTAAAGCCACACCACATGGATTGGCATGTTTAACGATCACACAAGCCGGCTCATCAAATTCTTTCACGCATTCAAGTGCTGCATCAGTATCAGCAATATTATTGTAAGACAAGGCTTTACCTTGTAGTTGGTGAGCTGTAGCTACACTCGCCTCTTTCACATTTAAATCAACATAAAAGGCTGCATTTTGATGAGAATTTTCACCGTAACGCATGGTTTGTTTACGAACGAAGTTAAGATTTAAAGTCCGTGGGAATTGACCGCACTTCGCATTCGCATCTTCTTCCTCAGCTACATGATACGGTTTCACCATTTGTCCAAAGTAGTTGGCAATCATGGAATCATATTGAGCGGTATGTTCAAAGGCTTTAATCGCAAGGTCAAAACGGGTTTCAAGCGTTAAGCTGTTTTGATGTTGATCCATTTCTGCAAGAATGGCATCAAAGTCCTGATTGTTCACGACAATCGCCACATCTTTATGGTTTTTCGCTGCAGAACGCACCATGGTTGGGCCACCGATATCGATATTTTCTACCGCATCAGCCAAGGTACAATCTGGTTTAGCCACAGTGGCCGCAAATGGATATAAATTCACGACAACCATATCAATGCCTTCAATACCATGTTTCTGCATGATGTCATCATCTGTACCACGACGACCTAAAATCCCGCCATGTACTTTTGGATGTAAGGTTTTCACACGACCGTCCATCATTTCTGGGAATCCCGTATAATCAGACACTTCAGTCACTGGCAAACCATGCTGCTCCAACAATTTTGCGGTACCGCCTGTGGAAAGTAGTTTTACACCACGCTGTACTAAGCCTTGAGCAAATTCTACGATACCAGTTTTATCAGAAACACTGAGTAAAGCCTGACGAATTGGACGATCTGTCATTACATTTTCCTTCATTAAATGGTTAAAAATAAGCGGGGGGAATTATAACGCAAACGTTTGCGTTTATATAGAAAAAATTTTCCTGGTAAGCGCACTTCAAGGTTAGACTGCTTATTTAGGAGATTTAGAAAACAAAAAAGCCCGCAAAATGCGGGCAATCTAACAGTATGAATAATGTGATTAGCGTTTACGGTTATCTAAAGAAAATGCACCAGCACCAGCAAACACAAAATAGAAAAACACGAGAGAGTAAAGTAAAGCAAGTTCACCACCGTTCGCGATTGGGAAGAATAAATTCCCTTTACCTGCAACGTGCATAAAGAAATACGCATAAGCCATTTGACCCGAAAGGATAAATGCCGCTGGGCGAACAAATAAACCTAAAATTAATAGGATTGAACCGACAATCTCAATTACTCCGCCGACAATCATCATTGGATCGCCCACTGCGCCGTTACCGCCCGTCATTGAAACTGGGAATTCCCAGAATTTCGCTGTGCCGTGTAAGATAAACATATATGCAGCGACGATACGCAATAAAGCTAAAACATACGGAGAGTATTTTTCTAAATTTTTCATAAAGTTTTCCTAATAAAAAATAAAAAGTGATTTCAGAACAGGGCGTATATTAATGATTAACTTAAAGCTAAACAATACCTCTAATCGAAAAAGACTTTTTACTATTAGGAAATAATTTTACGCTTTGCGGATTTTCTCAATCCATTGTAAAAATTCAACAGGCGGCATGAATCCGTTAACACGACTGCCTTCAATTTCTTTTCCTTCTCGATTAAAGAATAAAATCGTCGGTAAACCTAGCACTTTATACTTTGTCATTAAAGCGCGGTTTTCTTCGGAGTTTTTCGTCATATCAACTTGAAGAAGCAGCATGTCACCAAAGGCTTTTTGTACACTTGGATCACTAAATGTTTCTTTTTCAAACTCTTTACACGCCACACACCAATCCGCATAAAGATCGAGCATCACAAGTGGTTTGTTATTTTCAGCAAGTGCTTGTTGTAATTCAGCTTCGCTTTTCACTTTCTTAAATTCAACATGAGAAACCGCCTTATTTTCGACCGCACTTGGTGCTTGGCTTTCACCCCACACCCAAGATTGAAGTGGTTTAACACTAATCATTGCCGCGACTAAAAAGAGAATTCGGAATACCCAGCCTGTACCATTTTTCGGCATTTGGAATGCAAACCAAATGAAAAATGCTGTACCGAGCATCGCCCATAATCTTGGTGTCCATTCATCTGGTAAAATACGAGAAATTAAGAATACCGGTAATGCGAGCATCACAAAGCCAAAGAGTTTTTTGACGGTTTCCATCCACATACCTGATTTAGGCAGGATTTTATTCCCAAATAAAGTGATTAAAATCAGCGGTACGCCCATACCCAACGCGAGCAAATAAAGCGTGATCGCACCTGTAAACAAATCCCCACTCTGCGCCACATAAAGCAACGCGCCAGAAAGTGGTGCTGATGTGCAAGGTGAAGCTACAAGTCCCGCAATCATGCCCATTAAGAACACGCCACCCAAAGCGCCAGCTTTTTGCTGTTGGCTAAGTAAAGACAGTTTTGTTTGTAAGGAGCTTGGAAGCTGTAAGGTAAATACACCGAACATCGACAAGGCTAACAAGACAAAGATGATTGATAAACCAATCATTACATAAGGATGTTGTAAAGCCACTTGGAACGGTAAACCAATTGCGGCGACAATCAAGCCTAGCAAGGTATAAGTCAGCGCCATCCCCTGCACATACACAAAGCTTAATGCAAAAGCACGCCACATATTAGGTCGCTGATTTTGGCCAATCACAATCGCTGAAAGCAGTGGTAGCATTGGCAATACACAAGGGGTAAAGGCCAACCCTAAGCCTAATAAGAAAAAACCAAATATGGCATATTTGCTATTAAATAAGCTTTCCGCTAAACGGTCTTGTTCTGCTTTGGGTTGTGCTGAAAGTGCGGTCGAATTTTCCGATATTTTTTCAGTATTAGCGACCTGTGCAATAGGCAAATCTGCCACTTTAATTTCTTTCACTTCAGGCGGATAACAAAAGCCCTCAGTACAGCCTTGGTAAGCAATCTCAACCACATCTTCTGCTTTTAATGGCGACTGACTCGCTTTAAAAATAGCTTGCACGGGTTTTTTGAAAATTTTCATCAAGCCAAAATAAGGATCGTTATAATCCTCGGGGGAAATAGAAAATATCGGTGCATCAAATGATGCATTTTCTTCTTGATTGAGCTTGACGGAAATTTTCTCTTGATAGAGATAATACCCTTCTGCAATCGACCAATTGACGATCACATTTTCTTGATTCTCACTTTTCGCAGCTGAAAATTGAAAAGCTTCATCAATAGGTAAAAAAGCCGTTTTCTTATCAAAAAGACTAGCTTGAGTGGAAAGTGTGGTAAAAATAAAAAATAAAAAAAGAAGAATTCGCTTCATCATAAAGTTCCATTTGTTGTTCCTATTAAAATTCTAGCATAGATAAAAAGAATGTTAATAATTTATGACTCAGATCATAAAATTAAATGTAATTTAAAAAAATCGTCACACTTTTCTGTTGTTGCAGCAATGTTACAATTATAAAATACACCCAGAACAAAGTATAACAAGGAGAGACGAATGGCTACCCCAAAAATTCTCATCGTGGAAGATGAAGCGGTAACCCGTAATACGTTAAAAGGAATTTTTGAAGCTGAAGGCTATGAAGTATTACAAGCACAAGATGGCGCGGAAATGTATCACCAGTTAAACTCAGAAATAGTCAATCTCATCGTATTAGATATTAATTTACCCGGTAAAAATGGTTTATTACTGGGTCGCGAATTACGTGAGAAAGCTGCAATTCCGTTGATTTTTCTCACAGGGCGAGATAATGAAGTCGATAAAATTTTAGGCCTAGAAATTGGAGCGGATGATTATCTCACTAAACCATTTAACCCAAGAGAGCTCACTATTCGTGCACGAAATTTATTGCATCGCTCCATGGTATTAAATGGTAAAGAACCCCATTTACAACGTGAAAATTATCGCTTTAATGGGTGGATTCTGGATTTAAATAGCCATAATTTAATTACACCTGAAGGCGTAGAGTTTAAGCTCCCCCGTAGTGAATTTCGTGCTATGTTACATTTCTGCGAAAACCCAGGTAAATTACAAACTCGTGAAGAATTATTATTAAAAATGACGGGACGAGAATTAAAACCACAAGATCGCACAGTGGATGTAACAATTCGTCGTATTCGAAAACACTTTCAAGATCACCCTAATACGCCTGAAATTATTGCAACGGTACATGGTGAAGGCTATCGTTTCTGTGGTGAATTAGAGGAATGATCTAGCCTTAAGTAATAAAAGGCTGGATCAAATCAGCCTTTTGTTTTTTGCTATCCACAGCGAGATTCGGTAAAATCAATGCCAATTTACGATTAATGAACAACGGATAACAATGACCAAGAAAAAAGCCAAAGTTGGCTCTAATACAATTGCATTAAATAAACGAGCCAGACACGAATACTTTATAGAAAACGAAATTGAAGCTGGCCTTGAATTACAAGGTTGGGAAGTAAAATCAATGCGTGCAGGTAAAGCCAATATCAGCGACAGCTATATCATTTTTAAAAATGGTGAAGCTTATTTATTTGGTGCGACCATTCAACCATTGAGCTTAGCCTCTACCCACGTGGTTTGCGATCCGACGCGTACACGTAAGCTTTTATTGAATAAACGTGAATTGGATAATCTTTTCGGCAAATCAAGCCGTGATGGTTTTACCATTGTTGCCCTTTCTCTTTATTGGAAAGGCCCTTGGGCAAAGATCAAAATCGGCGTTGCGAAAGGTAAAAAGCAACATGATAAACGTGATGATATTAAAGAACGCGAATGGAAAGTGACAAAAGAGCGTATTATGAAAAACGCGCATCGTGGGTAACAATTCCTACAAATAGACAAAATGCCTTTCAACCAAAAGGCATTTTTCTTTTTCTTAATATGAAAAAAATTCTCATCTCCATGAATAAAAGTACATTGATAATTATTCTCCTTTAAATTAATATCTTCGCCCAATTATTTCCGTCATATAAGGAGTTCTAATGAAAAAAGGCATTCATCCTGAAAATTATCGTACCGTTTTATTTTACGATTCCAATGCAAAACAAGGCTTTCTCATCCGTTCTTGCGCTAAAACCAACAACACAATGAAATGGGAAGATGGTAATGAATACCCTGTATTTATGTGTGATACCTCATCTGCCTCTCACCCATTTTATACCGGTAAAACTCGTCAAATTGGTAACGAAGGTCGTGCAAGTGAATTTGCAAGCCGCTACGGTAAATTTGGCGCATTTAAATCAAAATAGGAATATTCAATGAAAGTATTATCTTCACTCAAAAGCGCAAAGAACCGTCCTGGCTGCAAAATTGTTCGTCGCCACGGTGTCGTCTATGTCATTTCGAAAACTAACCCTCGCTTTAAAGCGCGTCAAGGTGGGAAAAAGAAAGGTTAAAGGCAATAAAAAAGAGCGGTCAAATTTTCCGCTCTTTTTCCATTTAGGCATTAAGGTTTATAAATAAATTCAACGCCTTCTTCATCTTCTTCGTCCCAATCATCCCAGTCGTCATCTTCATCATCAAATTGATGTTCAGCGAGCTGTTCTTGATGGTAATCTTCCCATTTGAATTTCACTTCTTCAGGTTTATTTTCTTCTACTTCTGCATCACGTGGATTCGCTTCAATGAAATCCATAATATCACGACAAAGTGGCGGCACATTTTTACCAGTTGCAGCAGAAATGAGGTGATAGCCTTCTTCCCAACCAAGACGTTCGGTAATCTCTTGAGCTCGTTTATGCGCCTCTTCTTCAGTCATCGTATCAATTTTATTGAAGACTAACCAACGCGGTTTATCTGCCAATTTTTCGCTATATTGGAATAATTCTGACTCAATGATCGCAATATTATCAGCAGGATCGGATTCATCAATTGGATTAATATCCACTAAATGAATTAACACACGACAACGTTCTAAGTGTTTTAAGAAACGAATCCCTAAACCCGCCCCATCCGATGCACCTTCAATCAATCCAGGAATATCGGCCACCACAAAGCTATGGCTCTCATCCACTTTCACTACGCCTAAACTTGGCACTAAAGTGGTAAATGGATAATCAGCGACTTTTGGTTTTGCGGCTGAAACGGCACGAATAAAGGTCGATTTACCTGCATTTGGTAAACCAAGCATCCCGACATCCGCAAGAAGCATTAGTTCTAATAATAAATCGCGTTTTTCCCCTGGTGTACCCATGGTTTTTTGGCGAGGTGCACGGTTCACTGAAGATTTGAAACGTGTGTTCCCTAAGCCATGATAACCCCCTTTCGCCACTAACATTTTGGCGCCATGCTTTGTTAAATCGCCAAGCACTTCTTTGGTATCATTATCAATTGCACGCGTTCCCACTGGCACACGTAACGTAATATCTTTACCGCGGCGACCGGTACAATCTGAACTATGGCCATTCTCACCGCGCTCAGCTGCAAAACGTTTCGTAAAACGATAATCGATCAAGGTATTTAAGTTTTCGTCTGCAACCAAATAAACATCACCGCCATCACCGCCATCGCCACCATCTGGGCCGCCTTTAGGGATAAATTTTTCACGGCGGAAACTTACACAACCGTTTCCACCATCCCCTGCTTCCACACGAATCAGGGCTTCATCAATAAATTTCATAAAAACTCTCCAATATTTAACCGCACTTTACTTTGATTGCGGTAATAACTTATGTCCGATTGCCGACAAAATTGCTCCGCATACTACAACAAACGCCCCGATATAGCTAATCATATTTAATTCTGGCGCGGCAAAATTATCAGGGCTCGCATAATGCGCAAGATGAGCAAATAAAATGGTAAATAGTGGTACTAAGGTAATCACAACACTGACTTTAGAAACCTCCCAGCGATTAAGGGCTTCGGCATACGCGCCATAACCAAATAAGGTATTTAAGCAACAATAAGCCAAACAACCAAATGCTAACGGACTGAGCTCTCTCACTTGGGAAAATTCAGCAACAGGCGTAAATACCAAAAGACAACCGAAATAAATCATTAATAAAATCTGTGGCGAACTAAAACGGCGAAGCATTAATTTTTGTGCCATACCATAAGCGACCCAAATTAACGAGCCCGCTAGACTTAATAATACCCCCGTTAAATAGCGGCTTTCCCCTTGAAACCCACCTAGCTTATCATTGAAGAAAAGTACTAATCCTACAAGTAATAAGGCTAAACCGATTTTTTGGTGTAATCCGAGCTTTTCTTTAAAGACAAAAAGACCGCAAATCAACATGCCAAAAGAGGAAAAGTGAATAAAAATTTGAGCTGAAGAAGGATCGATAAACTTAAGTGAGCTATTAAATAAGAAGAAGTTGCCAGACAACCCTATGACACCAATTACTACCAACCAAATAAATTGACCGCCTTTCAAAAATTGTGGCAATTTTTTCTTATAAGCAAGCAAAATAAAGAGTGCTAGAAATGCCACAATAAAGCGATACCACACGATCGTTTGTGGCGTCATCACTGATAGAACCTGTTTTAACGCAATAGGTAAAGATCCCCATGCCATCGCTGTAATTAAAGCAAATAGAAATCCTAAAAGAGGTTGTTGTTTCATGATGTCTTCCTTTATTTGGCTAAAGCACAGTTAGGAATTCAGGTAAATTTCATTCTAAAAAATATTGAAGAGAATGAATGACAGTGCCAAGATAACAGATTTGATTAATGATTGTAAATCACAGGTAAGAAAACAAAGAAAACGCCCCACAGATAATGCGGGGCGTTTATCAAATCAGATGTAAAATTATTCAGTTACAATACTTACGTATTTACGGCTTTTCTCGCCTTTCACTTCAAATTTTACTTTACCGTCAGCGGTAGCAAATAAGGTGTGGTCACGACCCATACCTACGTTGTTACCTGCGTGGAACTTAGTACCACGTTGACGTACAATGATGCTACCTGCTAATACAGATTCGCCACCGAAACGTTTAACACCAAGGCGTTTAGCTTCAGAATCACGACCGTTACGAGTTGAACCACCAGCTTTTTTAGTTGCCATCTACTTGATCTCCTCTGAAATTATGCTTGAATCCCAGTGATTTTCACTTCCGTGAACCACTGACGATGACCTTGTTGTTTACGGCTGTGTTTACGACGACGGAACTTAACGATTTTAACTTTATCGCCACGACCTTGTGCCACAACTTCAGCCACTACTTTCGTACCAGCTACTACTGGTGCACCAATTTTAACATCTTCACCATTAACGACCATCAACACTGAGTCGAACTCAACTGTTGCGCCAGTTGCAAGTTCAAGTTTTTCTAAACGAACCACTTGACCTTCGCTCACACGGTGTTGTTTACCGCCACTTTGGAAAACTGCGTACATAAATACTCCGCTATAATTATGCTTCTCCGTTACTATTTTTCGGTCCGCACTTCAAAATTCATATAAATAGGTCGCAAATTCTACGGAAAAAACAGCTCGATCGCAAGCACTTATTTGCAATAAAATAAAAAAAAGTGCTTTCCCTCGAGTTTAATTTCAGAAACCCTGAAAAATCAGGTAAAATCCACCAAACTTTCCTTTTTCATATACAACCATCGAACCAAATGAAGATGAACAAACAAGATTTAATGGATATGCATGCCATTCAAGCATTAACTGATGCGGATATGCAGAAAGTAGACCGAGCTATTCTAGCACAAATTAACTCCGATGTGCCGATGGTTAATCAGCTTGGTTTTTATATTGTACAAGGTGGCGGAAAACGCATCCGACCACTTATTGCGGTTTTAGCCGCTCGTGCATTAGGCTACGAAAGCGATAAAGTGGCCACTTGCGCCACCTTTGTGGAATTTATTCACACTGCTTCTTTATTACACGATGATGTGGTGGATGAGTCTGATATGCGTCGCGGCCGCGCAACAGCAAATGCGGCCTTTGGTAATGCGGCTAGCGTATTAGTAGGCGACTTCATTTATACTCGTGCATTCCAGTTAGTGGCACAGCTACAATCGCTAGATATTCTTCGAATTATGGCTGACGCTACCAACGTGTTGGCAGAAGGTGAAGTTCAACAATTGATGAATGTGAATGATCCCGATACCACGGAAGAAAGCTATATGCGTGTGATTTATAGTAAAACAGCACGTTTATTTGAAGTGGCGGCACAATCTGTGGCGATTGTTGCGGGAGCTGAAAAATCAATTGAAAGCGCATTTCAAGAATATGGTCGCTATCTTGGCACCGCATTCCAATTAGTAGATGATGTGTTAGATTACAGCGCAAACGCTGCCGCATTAGGCAAAAATGTGGGTGACGACCTCGCCGAAGGTAAACCGACGCTTCCTTTATTACACGCAATGCGTCATGGTAATCCACAACAAGCCGCACTTATTCGTGAAGCCATTGAACAAGGCGGAAAACGTGATGCTATCGATGACGTGCTTGCAATTATGGCTGAACATAAATCCCTTGATTATGCGATGGTTCGTGCAAAACAAGAAGCCCAAAAAGCAGTTAATGCCATTGCCTTATTACCTGAAAGCGAATACAAAAAAGCCTTAATTTCACTGGCTTATTTATCGGTAGACCGAACTTATTAATATGACTGAAGAACAAATTCAACCGCAAAGTGCGGCCGATTCTCAACCTAAATTTCAAAAACCGCGTAAGCAAAAAGTGCGCAAGGATCCCAATGCGCCTTTTATTCGTGAAAAACTCGAATTACCTGAAGGACATAATAGGTTACTTCTTCACTCTTGCTGTGCACCTTGCTCAGGTGAAGTAATGGAAGCCATTTTGGCCTCGGGTATTGAATTTACAATTTACTTTTACAACCCGAATATTCATCCATTAAAAGAATATTTAATTCGTAAAGAAGAAAATATCCGCTTTGCCCAAAAATTCGGGATTCCGTTTATTGATGCTGACTACGATCGCCAACAATGGTTTGATCGCGCAAAAGGTATGGAATGGGAACCGGAACGTGGCATTCGCTGTACCATGTGTTTTGATATGCGTTTTGAAAAAGCGGCTGAATATGCTCATGAACATGGTTTCCCTGTATTTACCAGCTGTCTTGGTATTTCCCGTTGGAAAGACATGGAGCAAATTAATGGATGTGGTCACCGTGCGGCTGAAAAATATGATGATGTGATTTATTGGGATTACAACTGGCGTAAAGCTGGCGGATCGCAACGCATGATCGAAATCAGTAAGCGTGAACGTTTTTATCAGCAAGAATATTGTGGTTGCGTTTATTCTTTACGAGACAGCAATAAATGGCGTGAAGAAACAGGGCGACAAAAAATTGAAATTGGTAAACTCTATTACACGCCCGATTAAAAATACATAAAAAAGAACCGCACTTTCAACATGCGGTTCTTTTTTATTTAATCGACGATAAGGCGTCCACCTAATGCATTTTCTAAAGAATGATCTAACTGCTGAATTCGCGTACATAACACGTTTTCAATCTGGGCATTTTTATTCTTTTCTTGGGTTAATTCAAAACTTAAATTCAAGGCAACGATAGAAAGCACACGGTCTAATTGCAATAAACCTGTACGCTCTTTCATTTCAGATACTTGGAGATCTAAACTACGTGCAGCCTGACGCAAAATCTCCTCTTGTTCTGCAGGGACATTCAAGCGCAACACTTGCCCTAATACAACAACTTCAACCAGTTTTAATGACATGCTATTCCCTTATGTTGAATATTTAAGTATACCTATTATGCCATAGCCAAATGCCTTCGTCATACTTTTTACATTTAATTAACCGTACTTTATATGTTCGCCCCATTTCCCAATTTAGGCTATAATGCGACACTTTTCATTATTTTTGAACGGAATATTTATGTCAACTATTGCTCCTAATCCATTAGTCCTAGTGGACGGTTCATCTTATTTATATCGTGCTTTTCATGCTTTTCCGCCACTCACCAATTCTGCTGGCGAGCCGACTGGTGCCATGTACGGTGTATTAAATATGCTCAAAAGCCTGATTTCGCAAGTGCAACCGAGCCATATTGCGGTGGTCTTTGATGCGAAAGGCAAAACTTTCCGTGATGAAATGTTTGAACAATATAAATCTCATCGTCCACCAATGCCCGACGATCTGCGCAAACAAATTCAGCCGTTACACGATATTATCCGCGCCCTTGGCATTCCTCTTTTAGTCATTGAAGGCGTGGAGGCTGACGATGTCATTGGTACCTTAGCGGTAGCCGCCTCCAAAGCTAATCAAAAAGTCTTAATCAGCACCGGCGATAAAGACATGGCACAGCTAGTGGATGACAACATTATGTTGATCAACACCATGAATAATACCTTATTGGATCGCGATGCCGTGATTGAAAAATACGGTATTCCACCAGAACTCATCATCGATTACTTAGCGCTAATGGGCGATAGCGCCGATAATATTCCAGGCGTGGCGGGTGTGGGTGAAAAAACGGCTCTCGGCCTCTTACAGGGTATCGGCAGTATGGCAGAAATTTATGCCAACTTAGACAAAGTGGCTGAATTACCAATTCGTGGGGCAAAAAAATTAGGTGATAAGTTATTGGCGGAAAAAGAAATGGCCGATTTATCCTATCGCCTTGCCACCATAAAAACCGATGTCGCCCTCGATATTACGCCAGAGCAACTCACTCTTGGCGCAAGCAATAACGATCAACTCACTGAATATTTCGGCCGTTATGAATTTAAACGTTGGCTCAATGAAGTGATGAATGGCGCTGATTCCATCACCAATAATAACGAACAACCGACCAAGATTAATCACTATCAAGCTACGCCTGCGCTTGCTCAAAATAATGACGATGAAGCATTGCCGGCAATTCAAATTGATCGTAGCCGTTATGAAACCTTGCTCACCGAAGCCGATTTAAATCGTTGGGTGGAAAAACTCAATCAAGCCAAACTTTTTGCGCTAGATACTGAAACCGATAATTTAGATTATATGGCCGCCAACTTGGTCGGTATTTCCTTTGCATTAGAAAACGGTGAAGCCGCTTATTTAGCGCTACAATTAGATTATTTAGGTGCACCAAAAACTCTCGAAAAAACAACCGCACTTACGTTGTTAAAACCAGTTTTAGAAAATCCTGCTATTCAAAAAGTTGGGCAAAACTTCAAATACGATCTCACCATCTTTGCCCGTAATGGCATTGATGTGCAAGGTTTGGCTTTCGATACCATGTTGGAGTCCTATGTGCTCAACAGCACCGGTCGTCATAATATGGACGATCTGGCAAAACGTTATTTAGGACATCAAACCATCAGTTTTGAAGAGATTGCAGGCAAAGGTAAAAATCAGCTGACCTTTAACCAAATTCCGTTGGAACAAGCCGCTGAGTACGCTGCGGAAGATGCTGATGTGACAATGAAACTGCAACAAGTGCTATGGAAAAAACTCTCTAAAGAACCAAGTCTTGAAAAACTCTTTAAAGAAATGGAATTGCCATTGTTAGGCGTACTATCCCGTATGGAACGTCGAGGTGTTTTAATTGATAGCGATGCACTATTCCTACAATCTAATGAAATCGCTAACCGTTTAAATGAGTTAGAAGAACAGGCCTATGTCTTGGCTGGTCAGCCATTTAATTTGGCCTCCACCAAACAATTACAAGAAATTTTGTTCGATAAACTTGGACTACCTGTTTTACAAAAAACGCCAAAAGGTGCTCCATCAACCAACGAGGAAGTGTTGGAGGAACTGGCATTTAGTCATGAATTACCGAAAGTATTGGTAGAACATCGAGGGCTAAGCAAACTAAAATCCACCTACACTGACAAATTACCGCAAATGGTGAATTCACAAACGGGTCGAGTGCATACTTCCTACCATCAAGCGGTGACCGCCACCGGTCGTCTTTCATCAAGTGATCCGAATCTGCAAAACATTCCGATTCGTAATGAAGAAGGCCGTCGTATTCGTCAGGCATTTATTGCGCGCGAAGGCTTTACTGTTGTGGCGGCTGACTATTCACAAATCGAGCTGCGCATTATGGCGCACCTATCACAGGATCAGGGCTTAATTAACGCCTTTACCCAAGGCAAAGATATTCACCGCTCTACCGCAGCAGAAATCTTTGGTATCGCACTCGATGAAGTAACATCCGAACAACGCCGCAATGCTAAAGCAATTAACTTCGGTTTAATTTATGGTATGTCAGCCTTTGGTTTATCGCGCCAACTTGGTATTGGCCGTGCTGACGCTCAAAGCTATATGGATTTGTATTTCAAACGCTATCCTGGCGTACAAACCTTTATGCACGATATTCGTGAAAAAGCCAAAGCCCAAGGCTATGTGGAAACCTTATTCGGCCGTCGTTTATATCTGCCGGATATTAACTCCTCTAACGGTATGCGCCGTAAAGCCGCCGAACGTGTCGCAATCAATGCGCCAATGCAAGGTACCGCCGCAGACATTATTAAACGAGCCATGATTCAATTAGATCAAAAACTACAAAATGATCCCGATATTGCAATGATCATGCAAGTGCACGATGAATTGGTGTTTGAAGTGCGGTCAGAAAAAGTTGAGTTTTATAGCGAGCTCATCAAAACACACATGGAAAGCGCAGCTGATTTAGTCGTACCACTGATTGTAGAAGTAGGTCAAGGCACTAACTGGGATGAGGCGCACTAAGGAATATAGTCATGAATAAAGTTATTCAAAGTCAGCACTTTAAGGCAGAACGTGCTTGGGGAGCACTTGATATTACCAATATGAATGGTATTTCCATACGTCTTCACTGGACAGATAAGCCTTACAAATGGCATATCAATGACGGTGAAGAAGTCTTTGCTGTCATGGATGGTTCAGTGGAAATGCGCTACAAAGAAGATGGTCAAGAGAAAACCGTATTGCTCCATACGGGTGATATTTTTTATGCGGGTATCGGTACCGAACATGTTGCTCATCCACAAGGTGAAGCGCGCATATTAGTCATAGAGAAAGAAGACAGTATTTAACAAATTAAAAAGAATTTTATGAATCAAAAAAGACGCAACGAAATCGAAAAACCATTAATTCAAATTGTAGAACGCGATGTGGTTCCGGCACTTGGCTGTACTGAACCTATCTCTTTGGCGCTTGCTGCAGCAACTGCGGCTAAATATTTAAGCAAAACACCTGAACGTATTGAAGCTAAGGTATCGCCAAACTTAATGAAAAATGGTTTAGGCGTTGCAGTACCGGGAACGGGCATGGTGGGCTTGCCTATTGCTGCAGCAATTGGTGCTTTAGGCGGTGATCCTGAGGGTGAGTTGGAAGTGTTAAAACACATCACGCCAGAACAAGTTTCACAAGCCAAAGCGATGCTTGATAAAAAGCTCGTGAATGTCGATATTCATCAAACCGATCATATTTTATATTCGGAAGCCGTGTTGTTTGCCGATAATGACCGAGTGAAAGTAGCGATTCAAGATCAACACACAAACATCATTTTAATTGAAAAAAATGGCGAAGTTGTTTTTGAGAAAGAACACGATGAATGTGCTGATTGCGATCCTTATGATATTTTCAAACAGGTGAGCGCACGTGAAATCTTTGAATTTTCTTGTGAAGTTGAGCTCGATAAAATCCGCTTTATCGGACAAGCTGCTGAGCTCAATCGAGCACTATCTAACGAAGGATTACGCGAAAATTACGGTTTACACATTGGCAGAACGTTACGCAAACAAGTCGGTAGCGGTTTAATGTCTGACGATTTGCTCAGCAAAATCATGATCGAAACCACTGCAGCCTCCGATGCGCGTATGGGTGGGGCTACATTGCCAGCAATGAGCAATTCTGGATCAGGCAATCAAGGGATTGCCGCCACTATGCCCGTGGTTGTGGTCGCCGATTATTTAAACGTGAGTGAAGAAAAACGTCTCCGCGCCCTTTTCTTATCACACTTAATGGCCATTTATATTCACAGTAAATTACCCAAACTGTCTGCCCTTTGCGCAGTAACAACCGCCTCTATGGGAAGCTGTGCAGGCATTGCCTATTTGCTTACGGGCAAATTTGAAACCGTGAGCATGGGGATTTGCAGCATGATTGGTGACATCAGCGGAATCATCTGCGATGGCGCATCCAATAGCTGTGCGATGAAAGTATCCACTAGCGTGGCTTCTGGCTACAAATCAGTTATCATGGCAATGGATGAAACCCATGTTACGGGTAATGAAGGTATTGTTGAACATGATCTCGATCGCACTATCGACAATCTATGCTCAATTGCCTCTAAGAGTATGCACCACATCGATCGCCAAGTGATTGAAATTATGGTGAGTAAGCCCTGCCCTTAATGAAAATAAAGTGCGGTGAAAAATCTATATAATTTTTACCGCTCTCATTGTGTATAATTTTGATTAAAGTTTATTTTGAAAAGAACTAATAAAAGCAATTAATGCTGATTTTTGCTGTTCCGATAGTCCAATAATCATCTTCAACAAAACTTCATCTAGCATTGTCATTTTTTCATTATCACCCACACCGTAACGCAACCATTCTGGTTTAACTAATAACCACTTAGATAATGTTTCAATTTTATCCATTGATGGAATAGCCAAACCATTAAGCCATTTATGTACGGCTTGTTGAGTAACAGACTCATTTGGGTGTTGCAAATTAAATTTAGTTGCTATTTCACTTGTCTTCAAATTCTGCATAGCCATTGCTGAAAGAGCTAGTTTTAAACGTGCACTAAATTTTTCTTTTTCAGTTAATATTTTCATAATGAAAATAATTATGACTAAATCCAAAAAGATCTTGTAAACTATTTAGGTTTTTATGTAAACTATATTGGTTTACATGTTTTCATTTTAGGTTTCATCTATGCATCATTTTGGATTTCCTTTAGAGGTTTTGGTTGTTTTCTTCTGTGCAATTTTATTCTCAATTTATATTGACTTAGTTGCTCACCGACATAGTAAAGAAATTACCGTAAAAAATGCCGCACTTTGGTCAATCTTTTGGATTTCATTGGCATTGGCGTTCTACGTTTATCTTTATTTCCGTTTTGAACCGGAATGGGCAGATCTCTATCTTGCCGGTTATGTACTTGAAAAGAGTTTATCCATTGATAACTTGATGGTTTTTGTCGCAATTTTTGCTTCTTTCGGAATTAAAGATCATCTTCAGCACCGTATTCTCTATTGGGGCATTTTAGGCGCATTAATTTTCCGAGCAATTTTTGTTGTAATTGGGACTGGATTGTTTTCTGCAAGTCCTTGGGTTGGATTTATTTTTGCTGCTTTTGTACTTTGGAGTGGTTGGAAAATGTTACAAGGCGGAGATGATAATGAAGAAGAAATCGAAGACTATACTCATCACTGGAGTGTTCGTTTGGTAGGGAAAATAATGCCTGTTTTCCCAAAACTAGTGCAAGAAAAATTCTTTGTAAAAAATAACGAATTAAATGCAGATCAAATAGTTTCCGTTACTCGTCAAGGTTTTCGTTACGCAACGCCTGCATTTTTATGTTTAATGGCTATTGAAACATCCGATGTAGCATTTGCCTTTGACTCAGTACCTGCTGTTATTGCTGTTACTCAAGAACCATTACTCGTTTATGCTGCAATGATTTTCGCGATTCTAGGATTACGTAGTCTCTATTTTATTCTTGCTGCACTCACAAAATATCTTGTTCACCTTGAAAAAGCTGTCATTGCCTTATTGTTCTTTATTGGTATCAAAATGGGGATTCAATCTTGGAATCACGCGGTATTTGATACAGGCATTCATATTTCTGCCAATGTTAGCCTTTATATTGTATTAGGTGTTTTATTTATTGGTGTTGTTGCTTCGTTTATTTTCCCTGAAAAACAAGAAGGATAATGCAATGAACGTAAAGAAATTTATTTTTCTGACCGCTTATTTTACCACTACAAATGTTTTGGCAAACCAACACTATATAACGCCACCAACATCATCTACACGTGGATATGTTCCAGTAATTAGTGATGGAATGGAACAACAATGTGTTGAAATCTACAACCAAGCGAAATGGTTAGGTGATTCGCTTCAAAATACTTATGTTGATCAATATTCGAGTGCATCAGTAAATGCTTATAACCAAAAAATATTTCAACATTCACAAATGATAAATTGGTTTAATCAAAATTGCGCAGGAAAACAATCACGTTCTGCTTGTGAAGCTGCAATGGAACTAAATCGTAAAAATGGGATACCAACACAAAATTGCTATTAGGAGAAATTTATGCGTCGTTTACCTGTTTATTTATTAGTCGATACTTCTGGCTCAATGATGGGCGAGGCTATTGAATCTGTGCGTAATGGTTTACAAATGCTAGTTTCTGCATTACGTCAAGATCCTTACGCATTAGAAACGGCTTATCTATCTGTGATTACTTTTGATAGCAAAGCCAAACAAGTTACACCACTAACGGAGCTAATGAGCTTTCAGCTTCCAACTATTGAAGCATCAGGCTTAACATCAATGGGCGAAGCGTTAAGTTTACTTACAGATTGTATCAATCGCGAGGTACAAAAAGGATCTGCGGAAATAAAAGGTGACTGGAAACCAGTTGTATTTTTACTTTCAGATGGTGTACCAACTGACGATTTGCAGAAAGGAATTAATGCATTAAAAACGGTGAAAACAGGAACTTTTGTCGCTTGTGCAGCCGGTGCCGGAGCTGATACCAACGTATTAAAACAAATTACAGAAAGCGTGGTGTCATTAGATACTGCTGATGCAAATTCAATTAAAGCCTTCTTTAAATGGGTTTCTGCATCGATTTCTGTTTCAAGCCAAAAAGTCGATCTTAACAAAAAAGATGTGGGCGGATTAGGTGAATTACCGCCACCACCAGCAGAATTGAACATTGTTTTATAAATGGTTCGGCGAGAATTATGGCAAGAAGATTACTCACGTATATTTGTATTGACACTTCTGGCTCAATGAAAGGAGAGCCGATTGAAGCAGTGAATGTCGGATTACAATCACTGCTTTCTGCATTAAGGCAAAATCCCTATGCACTTGAAAGTGTTTATCTTTCTATTTCCACTTTTGATACGGTGATCAAAAATGTCTTCCCCTTGACCGCACTTGAAGATGTGGTATTGCCAACGATTTCTTGCCCTGATAGTGGCGCAACCTTTCTTGGAAAAATGCTGGAAAATATCGTGCAAGCGGTTAAAAAAGATCGCCTTCTAGCAACAGCGGAACAAAAAGGCGATTGGCGTCCTATCTTGATTTTACTAACTGATGGCAAGCCTTCTGACACTTTGGCTTATGAGCAAGCCATTCCACAAATTAAATCCTTAAATTTTGGCAATATCGTGGCTTGTGCAGCAGGACCAAAGGCAGATCCTAATATTCTAAAAAAACTTACAGACACAGTTGTGTCATTAGACACTATGGATGCAAATAGTTTTTCTCAGTTCTTCCAATGGGTATCTGCTTCCGTAGCTCAAACCAGTGTTAGCGTGGGTGCAATCGATAATAACAGCCTGCCACCGCCACCTGATGAAATTAATATTGTATTCTAGGAAAAATTATGCGTCGTTTACCAGTTTATATTGTTGTTGATATCTCTGAAAGCATGGCTGGCGAAAATCTTCGTCAAATGCAAGAAGGCATTAGCCGCTTGGTTAATCAACTTCGCCGTGATCCTTACGCGTTGGAATCTGTTTATCTTTCTGTGATCGCATTTGCTGGGGCGGCTGGTACGCTTGCACCATTAACGGAATTAATGAGTTTTTACCCACCTCGTTTGCCGATTGGTTCTGGAACATCTATTGGTGCAGCACTAAATCATTTAATGGATTCTTTAGAAAAAGATATTGTGCGTAGTACGGCAGAGAAAAAAGGCGATTGGAAACCATTGATTTACATTATGTCAGACGGTTCGCCAACAGATGATCCTGCACAAGCTATTTCTCGCTGGAAACACCATTTTCAAAATAAAGCGAAGCTAATCAATATTGGCATTGGTAAATTTGCCAACCTTGATACATTAAGTGAAATTAGTGATTTAACCTATCGACTAGATGATGAAGATATAGAAAAAGTTTACCGTGCTTTATGTGAATCTGTTGCGGATTCCATTCTAAGTCAAAGTCGCTCGCTGGGTGTGGAATTACCTATATCACTGAATAAAGAAATTTTAGAAAGCGGTGCGATTTCTTTGATAAAAGAAAAAGAGCAAATGGTCGCTTTAGATGAAAATTATGCAATCATCGTGGGTAAATGTAGCAAGGTGAAATTGCCTTATTTAATGAAATATGAACGGCTTGAAAACAGTCCGCTTGATAATGCGATTTTTCAATATGTTGGTGTTTACCCAGCTGAAAAAGATTACGTAGATTGGTCTGATAATCGCCCAAATCATAGCAAAATCTCAACATCCCAACTTTGGGGTGGTGGCGGTTGCCCCCATTGTGGTGCTGCTTTTGGTTTGTGTATGTGCAACTGTGGGCAAATTTTCTGTGCTAACGGCGAAAAAGAAGTCGTCTGCCCTGGTTGTAATGAAACCTTGTATTTTAATGATGAAGCAGACGGTGCTGATTTTGATATTACGCGTGCAAGGGGCTAGGGATGAATGCAACCGAACAATTAGAAAAAATAAAATCTTGGTTAAATCAGGCTGATGAAAAATATCTTGATGCCTTTGCCAGTCAAAATCAGACATTAATATCCCATATTTGTGAAATATGGCAACGTTTTCAGGAAGCTAAAAATATAACATCATTGGAAAATAATATGTTGACCATTCAACCAACAGAAACAACACCAGTATATAAAAAAGAGCTCATCATTACATTGCCAAATGCAAAACAAGATGAACCTTATTTTTACCAAAAAACCAATGATTTCCCTACAATTCAATCTCTAAAAGTTGAAGAGGACCTTGGATTAGCTTGGAATGTAGAAGCGCAAGCATTAGATGGTGTACCGATAAAGAGCGGTGAATTTTTACTGACTTTTCAACTTACTGACGGTAATACAGCACACTCAACCCTTTTTATCAATCCTAATCCGAAATATTTATGGAAGAACATTCCTTCCGATAAAAATAGCCGTTTTTGGAAACCAGATAGTGCAAGTAGCCAGATTTCCACAGACTTAGGACAATTAATCGCAGCTCGTATGCGCGGACGTACTCACGCAATGAAAGGAACGTGCTGCGATGATGATTTTACTATCGGCTATCACGAGAAATCAAAATTTCATTTCATTGCTGTTGCCGACGGTGCTGGAAGTGCAGAATTTTCTCGCCAAGGCTCAAAACTAGCAGTAGAGGCCGCAAAAGATAAATTTTTTGAGTTACTGAATATTGAAGGTAAGGACTACCAAAAACTGTCCCAAAAAAACGAACAAGAACTCGCTTATATTACCAAAGTGATGTTTAAAGAAGCGGTTCAAGCCGCTTATCTTGCACAAGAAACAGCGGCAAAAGATTATGTTATTGAACAGAAATCTCTTTCTTGCACATTACTGCTTGCGTTTACATTACCTTTAATCGATGGAAAATGGTTCACTGCTTGTTATTGGGTGGGAGATGGTGCAGCTGCAATCTTTGATCCCGCTATACAAAAAATTAAATTATTGGGTGAAGTGGACTCAGGACAATATTCAGGTGAAACCCAATTTTTAACCTTAGCGGAAGCCAATGCGGAAAAAATTACCTCACGCATTTATACAGATATTCGTGATTATCCCCCAATCCTGATATTAATGACAGATGGCGTTTCCGATCCTAAATTTCATAGTGATGTACAGCTTAACACCTTTGAGACTTGGCAAATATTTTGGCAAGAATTACGTGAACCATTACAAAAAGAGCAACCAGAAAAAGCCTTAGAGGAATGGCTAGATTTCTTCTCAAAAGGAGAGCACGATGATCGCACTTTAGCGATATTTATTCCGCAGTCAGAATAGCAGGGAATGACTTATACATCAATGAGCAATAAAATCTTGCAGGAAGAGTCAAGAATAGTGAATGAGATAGTGCTACAAGCGACTGAAAATAATCAAGAATTTGCTAATGAAAAAGTCAGAACTATCAACATTACTCAGAACAATGAAACAAAAACAATCACGCTCCAGAAAGCAAGTGACATACCACTTCAAAAAGGAACTGAATAATGGGTAAAGTTATCACGCTCACTGCAACAAATGGTAAAACTATTCAATTTGTTGATGAAATCAAAGCCCAAGGCGGAATGAAAGATGTGATGTTCTCACCTAATAAAGATTATGTTGTTGCATTCTTCCGTGAACCTGCTGATCTTGCCACGAAAGAGCGGTTAGAAATGATAACAGGAACTTACCGCGAAAAGATCTTTAATCAAGAAGGTGGCGAATATCTTAAAAAATTATTCTGTTGGCCTACCGCTGTAGTGGAATATCAAGGCAAGCTCGGTGTGGTTAGCCCTTTTTATCGTGATTGCTTTTTCTTCCAATATGGCAGTCGTAATAACGATATGTTAGGCATTAAAGGCAAAGATAAAGACGGTAAATGGTTCGCCAGTGCTTCTAATCGCAATAAGTTTCTTGACTCTCGAGAGTTAGGCGATTGGATGTTGCATTTGAAAGTCTGCTTGATGTTGGCTCGTGCCGTTCGCCGTATGCATATGGCTGGATTAAGTCATAGCGACTTAGGTTACAAAAACTGCTTAATCGATCCAACAACTGGTCAAGCGAGTTTAATTGATATTGACGGCTTAGTTGTGCCGGGGAAACATCCACCAACAGTGGTGGGAACTCCTGATTTTATTGCACCTGAAGTAGTGGCAACTCAACATTTAGATAAAAACGATCCTAAGCGTAAGTTACCTAGCCGAACTACGGATTTACATGCATTAGCAGTGTTAATTTATATGTATTTACTTTATCGCCATCCACTTCGAGGAGATAAAGTCTTTGATATGAATGATAGCCAGCGTGATGAAGAATTAGGAATGGGAGAGAAGGCGTTATTCATTGAACACCCAACTGATCATTCTAATCGTATAAAAGTAGGGAATGTTAAACCTAGCGAACTGCCTTGGAAAGACACACAAAAAATGCCTTATACCATTACTGGTCCTTATTTAAGCGAATTATTTAAACGAGCTTTTATTGACGGCTTGCATAATCCTATTGCTCGCCCGACAGCAGATGAATGGGAACAGGCATTAGTAAAAACAGTAGATTTACTTCAGCCTTGTCAAGGCGCTAATTGTGAACAGAAATGGTATGCTTTTGATAATTCTAAATCGCCCAAATGTCCGTTTTGTGGCACAGCACATCAAGGTAAATTGCCCGTGTTAAATTTATATTCTGCTGCACCAAATGGCAGTTATCGCCCTGATAATCACAGAATTATGGTCTACAGCGGGCAATCACTTTTTAAATGGCACGCTGACAACCGCATATTTCCTAATGAAAAATTGAAAGCTGAAGATGCTAAACGCATTGGCTATTTCATGTTACATCAAGGAAATTGGTGGCTTGTGAACGAAAATCTGACTGATATGGTAGATGTCAATACGAAACAATCTATTCCTATTGGTGGAAAAATGAAACTCGAGGAAGGCGCCAAAATTCTTTTGAAAAAAGGCGAAGGCGGACGACTTATCGTTGTTCAAATGACTGGTTCATAAGATTTATTAACCTAATAACAACTGGAGAATTATAATATGGCAATTTCATTAACCAAAGGTCAAAACGTTTCATTAAGTAAAACCGATCCGAGCTTAAAAAATGTGTTGGTTGGTTTAGGGTGGGATGCTCGTTCAACTGATGGGCAAAACTTTGACTTAGACGCAAGTGTATTTATGGCAACAGAAAATGGTAAAGTGCCTTCTGATAGACATTTTATTTTCTATAATCAATTAGTTTCACCTTGTGGTGGTATAGAGCATACTGGCGATAACCTCACCGGTGATGGAGATGGTGATGATGAAAGCGTGATAGTTCGCTTAGACAAAGTAGAAAGTAATATCAAATCACTTTTTATTACTGTAACTATTCACGATGCAGAAGCTCGTCGTCAAAATTTTGGTCAAGTCAGCAATGCATTCGTACGTATTGTTAATAATGATACTAGTGATGAAATTGTTCGTTTTGATCTTTCTGAAGATTACAGCACCGAAACAGCAATGGTGTTTGGTGAAATTTATCGTCATAACGGTGAATGGAAATTTCGTGCAATTGGTCAAGGATATACAGGGGGATTATATTCACTTTGTCAACAATATGGTGTAAATGTTGGTTAATTGGAGTGAAAAATGGTTTCATTAAATAAAATTACTTTAGAAAAAAAAGGTGATTCGCATAAAATTGATTTATCGAAATCAACTGATCAGCAAATTACTATTAACTTAAATTGGACTCAACAAAAACCCTCTGGTTTCTTCAGTAGCTTATTTGGTTCAAATAAAGAGATTGACTTAGATCTTGGGTGTTACTGGGAGTTACAAGACGGAACAGCTTCACTTATTGACGGTTTGCAATTTTCCAAAGGTCGTTGCGGGTCAAGAGAACGTCTAACACGCCAAGGATGTTATAGCCAAGCGCCTTGGGTATGGCATTGTGGAGATGATCGGAATGGCAGCTCAGCCGAAGGTGAAAATATTTTAGTCAACCCAAAAGGTATCAGAGATCTACGTCGTTTGGTTATCTATTGTTTCATTTATGAGGGAGCTGCTAAATGGGCCGAGTCTGATGCCGTGGTAACCGTTAAAGTGCCTAACCAGCCTGAAATCGTTGTTGAAATGGGGAAACAAACTGATCCTCGCACATTCTGTGCGATTGCAAGCATTGACTTTGATGATTCTCAGATGTCAGTTCGTAAAGACATTAACTTCTTTAATGGGCATGCAGATTGTAGCCAATATTACGGCTGGGGTTTTAACTTCGCTGCAGGCTCAAAATAAATCAAAAATCCTCTCCCCTAGTGCGGTCAGAAAAACACTCAAATTTCTGACCGCACTTTTTTTATATCAAAAAAACATATTTTCTAGCCAAAAGTTATTGGCGTCACCTTCTTATTTTTTTAGAAAATACCAACCTACTTAGTTCTCAAAGAGAAGGAATATTTATGCTTTTAACTGGATTACTTTGCGGAATTTTACTCGGATTTGTGATGCAGCGTGGGCGCTTTTGTATTACTGGCGCATTTCGCGATATGTATGTCACCAAAAATAACAAAATGTTTGTAGCCCTTCTATTGGCGATTACCGTGCAATCCATCGGTTTCTTTCTCTTAAAAGAAATCGGTGTATTAAATGTCGATCCGGCTGAAAATTTTGCCTTTTTAGCGGTAATTATCGGTGCCTTTGTGTTTGGTATCGGCATTGTTCTTGCTGGCGGTTGTGCAACAGGTACGTGGTACCGTGCTGCGGAAGGCTTAGTTGGTAGTTGGGTCGCATTATTCACTTATATGCTATTAAGTGCCATCATGCGTACTGGCCCATTAGGTGAATTCAATAAAGCTTTACGCAGTATTAATATTGAGCAACGCAATATTTACGATACATTCGGTATTTCACCTTGGTGGTTAGTCGCATTATTAACTTTAGTGACAGCTTTCTATGTATACAAACATCTCAGCAAACCAAGCGCAAAAGTCGCGGCATTAAAACCAAAGAAAACGGGACTTGCTCACTTATTATTTGAGAAGCGCTGGCACCCATTTTTCTCTGCCGTATTAATCGGATTAATCGCACTTGCCGCTTGGCCATTAAGTGTTGCTACTGGTCGTGAGTTCGGACTTGGGATCACTGGCCCATCAGCCAATATCATGCAATTCCTTGTTACTGGCGACGGTAAATTTATTAACTGGGGCGTATTCTTAGTCTTAGGGATTTTTATTGGGTCATTCATCGGCGCTAAAGCAAGCAATGAATTTCGTGTTCGCGTACCGGATGCTACCACGATTCTACGCAGCGGACTCGGCGGTATTCTCATGGGCATCGGTGCAACCCTTGCGGGTGGCTGCTCTATCGGTAATGGCTTAGTCGAAACCGCCTTTTTCTCTTGGCAAGGTTGGGTCTCATTGCCATTGATGATTCTCGGCACTTGGGTGGCCGCCTACTTCACCATTATCCATCCACAACGTTTAAAATTAGCAAAAGCATCATAAGGAGTTTATATGATCGTTAAATTACCAACACTCGGCCTTGTTTGCCCATTTCCTCTCGTTGAAGCCAAGGAAGCTATGGCTAAGTTAAATAAAGGCGATGGCCTAGAAATTGAATTCGACTGCACACAAGCCACTGAAGCCATTCCCGCTTGGGCGGCTGAAGAAGGTTATGAAGTGACAAACTTCGAACAAATTGATGATGCGAAATGGTCAATTACGGTGATTAAATAATCAACAAATCTTTGTTCAAGAAAGAACTGTCTTTTTACCTTTTGGCTTGGTTACTTCCATAATCAAGCCATATAAAACAATGGGTTAAAAATTTGTATAAATTTAGTACAAAAAAAACTATAAATAGTCTTCCTTTATTATAAATTTCAGCTAGAATCTCCCGTCGGGCACAGGCAACATCTGTGCAACTTTTAGTCTCTACAGACTGTAATTATCATCATTTATATTAGAAGGAACCTACCTATGAAACTTTCTAAATTATTAACTGCAGTCTTTACTGTCTCTATGCTAGCTGCTTGTACATTAAGCAATGAAAGATGGTCAAATTTTGATAATCAATCAGCTAATATTAACCCACAAAAAAGTCATGCAGGTTTAGTATTTTTCCGTACTGATGCAGGTTCAAACTCCATTGCTGTAAATATTAAAGTAAACAATGAATACCTCGCATCTCTTCAAGTAGGTGGCTTTGCTAAAACTGAAATTTGTGCAAAACCCACCACAATTGAAGCATACTATGTTGAAATGAAGCCAGGAACAAACTTAAACGTAAATCTAGCGGAACAATCTATACGTTATTTCGCAATCGATACTTCAAATGCATCTAACCCTCAAATCGTAGAGGTTGATACAACATCTGCACAAAAAATATTAAAACAACTTAAACATCAGGCTCATACTATTTCTCGCATAAACAATGCAACTTGTCTTGGGAATTAAAGGATATAAAACTTATCTAAAACATATTAGCTTAAAATAAATAAACACTAAAAATCATTGATACCAAAAGAATCAGTAATTTTTTAGCTACGAGCCATATAAAAATCACCAGCAAGCAAGAAGATGGATGTCATCCTAAGTAACTTTAAATACTCATCATGTTTAAAGGCCTTAACTTATCCAATTGTACTATAGGTGAAAATTGTGGCTCGCCTCTCTCCTATTTATTATTGATATAAATACTAGTAAGAAATCAGCTATTTTCCTGCCACTAAAAATAAATATATTGATTGCTAAATAGTCAGAAAATTTACATATAATTTACATTAAAAGTATCCACACTGAACTAATTTGAGCTATAATCCCAAAACTGTCTTTTAAACTTACCGCGAAGAGTCCATTCTATGAAACTAACACGTAATAAAATTTTCTCATTACTCATGTTTGGCGCGCTGCAATCACAATTTGTATTTGCCGAAGACTTAGCCTCGATCCTACAACTCTCGCTTCAACAGGATCCTGTGTTAACTGAAGCGAATGCAAATACTGAGGGTGCTTACAATGATATGAAAGCATCAGAAGCAGGTCATTACCCAACCCTATCCTTAACGGGACAAAACGTATTAGCCCAACAACATACATCAAATAATTCTAAAATGCGTGATGATGTCGGCGTAAGATCCCGTTTAAATCTATATGCTTGGGGGGGAATTCAAGCAGCAGTTGAGCGAGATAAATCGAAAATGGAATATTTTCAATATAAATATTATGAAACACGGGAAGAACTCGCAAATACAATAAGTACGCTTTATTTAACCGCACTTCGCGCAAAAGAATCAATTGCAATTGCGAAAAAGAATATCCGTCGCCATGAAAAATTCTTAGCTGATTTAAAAGTAATCAATCAATATGATGAAGGTCGTCGTTCTGAAATTGCACAAGCCGAATCTCGCTATTTGCAAGCGCAATCAACAGAAGCAAACTTAGAAAAAACATTATCAATAAACTTAAGTAAATTGAGTAAATATACCTCTAAGAAACTCACAGAAAAAGATATTGTTGATCCATTTAATAAACAAAACTCAACTCAATTAATTGCTTTATTCGATAATGTGGAAGCTAATAATCACCCTAGTTTTAAAGCTCAAGAAGCTGAATATAATAGTGCCTTAGCAGATTCAGAAGCAACTAAAGCATCAAAATATCCTTCTATTAATTTGGAAGGTAGCGCCACTCGCCGAGATAGAAGTATTGCGTTAACGATGTCTTGGGATTTATATAATAAACCTGTAGACTATGCCACAGAAAAAAGCCGAGCCGTTGTACTGTCAGCTAAAGCTCGTTCACATGAGATGCTCAGAGATATTAAAGAACGTGCCGAAACCGCCAAAGTTGATATGAAACAAAGCGAACGTCGAGCTAAAATTGCGAAATCATTGATTGCAACCCAAACTCAAGTTGCCCAAGACTATGAGCAACAATTTTATATTTCAAATAGAACTTTATTAGAAGTATTAGACTCTTATGCAGAGTTAGCCTCAACTGAAACGAATTATGTAGAGGCTCAAAATGATTATCGTGATGCCGCAATCGCCTACTTACTTGCTAAAGCTAGTTTAGCAAAATGGGCAAAAGTGCCAGACTTCAATACAACTAATCATTTTTAAAGTTCCATCATTATTTTAAATAAATTTTATGAATTCAATTATCAAACATTTAGCCATAGCAACAAAACTACTTAATCAACCGGTTGCTGAAGAAGCGCTAGCCTCAAATGTTGCTAGAGATCGAAATTTAAATGCCAATATTCAATCTTTAAGTGAGGTTTTACGTAGTTACGGGTTCGAAAATCATATTTCTCGTCGAAAACTCTTAGAGATACCTTCGCTTGCAATGCCTGCTATCATTATTCTCAATAATGAGGAAGCTGCAGTTATTACAGACGTAAAAGGTCACGGAGAAGAACGCACTTACGTTATTCGCCAGGGTGATGCTCCAGCACATGAAATATCTCACAAAGATCTCGAGTCAAAGTATTTAGGCTTCTGTTGGTTTATAAAGCCTAAATTAACTGCAGATCATCGTTCAGAATTACCTGAATATCATTTACCCAAAGCCTGGTTTTGGAAGGTAATTGCTCGTTTTAAAAAATATTATTATCAAGTTATTCTCGCTTCCTTTTTAATTAATATTTTAGCGTTAATTAGCTCCTTATATGTAATGAATGTGTATGACCGCGTCATTCCTAATGAAGCCTATTCAACATTATGGGTATTGAGTATCGGTGTATTTCTCGCCATTCTCTTCGAGTTTATCGCTAAAATGATACGGTCCCATTTAACCGATATTGCAGGCAAAAAAGCAGATTTGATAATCAGTTCTGCACTATTCAGACGAGTAATGGCATTACGTCTGATTGAACGCCCGATTTCATCCGGTTCTTATGCTAATAATCTTAGAGATTTCGAAGCTGTACGTGAATTTATGACAAGTGCCAGCTTACTAGTATTGGTAGACGCGCCATTTTTATTATTATTCCTTTTTGTAATGTTTATTATTGGGGGAAAATTGGCAATCGTACCTGCGGTGATTTGTACTTTAGTATTAATTGTTTCTTTTGCTGTTCAGCCCGTTTTAGCAAAACGTATCAATGAGAGTATGAGAGAAAGTTCACAGCGGCAAGGTTTAGCTGTCGAAGCAGTGGAAGGCATTGAAACATTAAAAGTAAATAATGCAACGAACTGGGCCCAGCAACGTTGGGATCGATTAAATGCGTTAACCGCAACTAGTTCAATGAAAGTAAAGGAAATTAATGAGTTTGTGTCTAACCTTACAGTTGGATTACAGCAACTGAATACAGTGGGGTTAGTGCTCTTAGGGACCTACTTAATTCATGATGATGTCGTTGAAGCTCGAATTACAATGGGGGCCGTGATTGCCTCAGTTATTCTTTCTGGTCGAGCACTCTCATCATTGGGTCGAGTAGCTGGATTGGCTATTCGTTTCCAACAGGCAAAAAATGCGCTAAAAGGTGTCAATGCAATTGTTGAAAGACCTATTGAACGTAGCCCTGAACGTTCTTACGTTACACTGACCCAAGTACAAGGTCAGCTTACATTTAAAAATGTTGTATTTCAATACAATGAAGATACGCAACCGGCTATTGCCAATTTAAATTTAACGATTCGACCAGGCGAAAAAGTAGCTATTCTTGGACGAATTGGTAGCGGAAAAAGTACGTTATTAAAATTAGCTGGCGGCCTATATGAACCAACAGGCGGAAATATTTTGTTAGACGATGTTGATACTCGCCAAATTGATCCAAATTTCTTGCGAGATAAAGTGACATTACTCAATCAATCACCTCGTTTATTCCTTGGTACATTGCGTGAAAATTTAGATTTGGCTCGAATGGATGGATATTCTACTGATCAAGAATTACTTGCTGCATTACGAAATTTCCATCTCGATCAATTAGTCAGAAATCATCCAAAAGGATTAGATATGCCATTAGGAGAGGATGGGTTAGGTCTTTCTGGGGGACAAAAACAGATCGTTTCATTAGCTCGTTTAACTTTAAGACATCCTAGAGTGGTATTACTTGATGAGCCTACAACGGGATTAGATGAACAAACAGAACGCCAAGCCCTAAATGTTTTAGCTCAATGGGCAAGAGATAAAACCGTTGTTGTTGTGACACATCGACTACAAGTATTACCTATGGTAAACAGAGTAGTTGTTGTAGACAATGGTCGCGTAGTGATGGATGGACCACGTGATGCTGTGATTGCTAGATTACAAGAAAATGAGGCTCGTCATAATCAAGCCACACCAGCTCAGACTTCACCTAATGAAAATAATACGCCGAAAAATGCAGTTAAAAAACAAGAAGAGAAGAGTAAATAATATGTCAAATCAGCCACAAGAAAAAATTAATAAAGAAGATTTAAAGCTGATTAATGATTTAAGTGCAGCTTTACAATCCGAGAAACACACCGGTTATTTTGCAATTATTAGCCTGTTTTTGTCTTTCATGGTTGTTTTTATCATTTGGGCTTATTTCAGCCCGCTTGAAGAAGTGGCGCAAGGACAAGGACGCATAATCCCAAGTAGTCGTGAACAAATCGTACAAAGTCTAGATCCTGGTACTATTCAACAGATGTTAGTAAAAGAAGGTGATACTGTAGAGAAAGGACAAATTTTACTGAAACTAGATGATACTCGAAGTTCTGCAATTTTACGTGAAAGCAAAGCCAAAGTAGAACATTTAGAAGCAATGGTCGCACGTTTACAAGCTGAAGCATATAACACAAAACTGACCTTTCCTGAGGATATTTCTGATGAACTAAAAAAACGTGAAGAAGCTGCCTATGTCTCTCGCCGCCGAGCAATGGAGGAGCAAGTTTCAGGGCTACAGAAAAGTAAAGCAGCATTAGAGCAACAAATTGCAATTACAACGCCTATGGTAAAACGTGGAGTAATGTCACAAGTTGAACTATTAAGAATGCAACGAGATTCACATGATTTAGCCGTGCAAATTACTGAACGCCAAAATCGTTATACTACTGATGCAAGTAACGAATTGGTAAAAACGGAATCCGAGCTAGCGCAAGCCAAAGAGAATATGGCTATGCGAGCAGATCCTGTCGAACGTTCACAAATTCGAGCTCCAATGAAAGGGATTGTAAAGAATATCCGAATTAATACTATTGGCGGTGTTGTAAGTGCTGGACAAGATATTCTTGAAATTGTCCCTATTGAGGATAATTTATTAGTTGAAGCTTATATTAGACCTAACGATGTGGCATTTATTCGACCTGGATTACCTGCTGTAGTCAAGTTAACGGCTTACGATTATGCTATTTACGGTGGATTAGAGGGTAAAGTCACATTGATTAGTCCAGATACACTAAGCGATGAAAAACGTAATGCAAGTGAATTAAAACTAAATATGAATAACGTATATTATCGAATTTTAGTACAAACTTCAGGTAGCAATCTCATCGACAAAAATGGTAACGAAATGCCAATTATTCCTGGAATGGTTGCGACAGTGGATGTCAAAACTGGTGAGAAAACTGTGTTTCAATATCTAACTAAACCGATTACACGAATGAAACAGGCATTAAGAGAGTGATAAATTTAAAAGTGATCTGCACCCCAAAAGTTGGACTCAACAAACCAACAATTGAGGTGCAGATTTTTTATGGGTAAACACTACACAATCGAATTCAAATTACAGGTTCTTCAACCTATTCTGAATCGAAAAATGAGTATCAGAGAAGCCGCGCGTTTTTTACAATATTTCTTCCAACGCCCTAATCGGGATATGGTTGAAACAGTTTGAAAAAAGTGGCATAAAGGGACTTATTCCCCGTAAACCATCAGGACGACCGCCTATGAAACCTAAATATGCCAGAATGCCACCGCCACCCAAAACTGAAGAAGACCGTTTACGCCTGAGAATTTTACAGCTTGAAGCGGAGGTAGCCTACCTAAAGGAGTTGAGAAGGCTCAGACTTCAGGACGAAGCCGAGCAACGGAAATTATCCAAAGGTTAAGAACACGCTATCCGTTAAAATGGCTTTTAGGCTTTGCACAGTTAGCGCGTAGTACGTTTTTTGCGAAACTTCAGATTAAACCAGATAGGGATGAGGAGCTGAAAAAGGCCATTAAACGCATCAAAGCCAATCATCCTGATTATGGCTACCGACGTGTTCATGCCAGCTTGCCAGGCGTGAATCATAAAAAAGTTCAACGTTTAATGCAGACACTTGGGCTTCAAGTGCGGTCAAGAAAAAGCAAGAAATTTACCACCTATCGAGGCACGATAGGGGTAATTGCACCGAATCATCTTGAACGCGATTTTAGTGCAACGGCCCCGAAACAAAAATGGGTGACCGATATCACCGAGTTTAAGGCGAAAGATGGGAGTAAAGTCTATTTATCTCCAATTTTAGACTTATTTAACAATGAGATAGTCTCCTATAATCTCAGCTATTCCCCAAATTGGGCGCAAGTAGAGGACATGTTAATGCAAGCCGTCAAAGGATTAAATAAAGCTTGTGGTGTCATTTTACATTCAGACCAGGGATGGCAATATCAAATGGTAGCTTATCGTCGAATTTTAGCTGAACATGGCATCATTCAAAGTATGTCGAGAAAAGGGAATTGCTTAGATAATGCCGCAATGGAAAGTTTCTTTGGACGATTAAAAACAGAATGTTTTTATGGTCGGGAATTTAAAACAAAAGAAGAGATAGTTGATGCCGTCAGGGATTATTTGGATTACTATAATCATCGACGGATTCAACTAAAATTAAAAGGACTGAGTCCGATACAATATCGAAAACAATCCTTTGAATAACAGTCTAACTTTTTGGGGTCAGATCAAAAATCAGCAGTCTTTAACCGCACTTTTGCTTTAATGAATCGAAATAATTAAATCAATTCTACCGGTACTTTCACCACCAGTTTTTTCACAAAACTTGATTTGCCGTTTACAGTGCAACCTGGTTTATGGGGTTCATAAGGGAAAAAGACGGCGAACATTTTTGGTAAAAGTGTTACCGTGCTTTTATCTTCAATTTGCGGGGTAAGTTGGTAATCATCTGCATCACGATATTCATCGTATAAGCTGAGGTTTGGATAAGTCGCGCTTACTTCAACATTTTCTTTACCACGAATAAGTAATTGAATATCTAGATATTTGTGGTGAAGTTCAGCTTGTTTGCTATCCGCTTCAACCGTATCAAATTCCATGACATTCATATAGACTTGCTCGCTTAAATCATGACGGCCATTTTCTAATGCTTCAAGATCTAACGTGTTGAGATGATCGCAAATGTCTGCGATAACTTTTGGTAAACCCACTTTGAAATTTGGGTTATTTAATGCACTGATAATCATAGTGTCTCCTTACGTATGTATTTGTATGAGAATATGATAACAAGTTGCTTATATTAAATAAAGTTACCAATAAATTTAAAACTCTGTATAATAAGCGAGCTTTATTTTCTGCATTAGCGTGCGGCTATCAAAAGAAATTTTTAAACGACCAAAGTGCGGTCATTTTTTCGAGAGATTTCTTTTGCTAGTCGCAATCTGGAAAATAAAGCTTTGTTTTAAATATTATTTTGAAGGAAAACATTGTGAATCCAATTGTTAAACAATTTAAATACGGTCAACATACAGTTACTCTAGAAACCGGCGCGATTGCACGTCAAGCAACGGCTGCGGTCATGGCAAGCATGGACGATACCACGGTATTCGTGACTGTTGTTGCTAAAAAAGATGTGAAAGAAGGTCAAGACTTCTTCCCATTAACCGTAAACTACCAAGAGCGTACTTATGCAGCGGGTAAAATCCCTGGTGGTTTCTTCAAACGTGAAGGTCGTCCATCTGAAGGCGAAACTTTAATTGCACGTTTAATCGACCGTCCAATTCGTCCATTATTCCCAGAAGGTTTCTTCAACGAAATTCAAGTTGTAGCAACCGTGGTTTCTGTAAACCCACAAATCAGCCCTGACTTAGTGGCAATGATCGGTACTTCTGCAGCATTAACCTTATCAGGCGTGCCTTTCAATGGCCCTATCGGTGCAGCACGTGTTGGTTTCATCGACAACCAATTCGTATTAAACCCAACGATGGCTGAACAAAAACAGAGCCGTTTGGACTTAGTGGTTGCAGGTACTGACAAAGCCGTATTAATGGTTGAATCTGAAGCTGATATCTTAACTGAAGAACAAATGTTAGCAGCGGTCGTATTCGGTCATCAACAACAACAAGTTGTGGTTGAAGCGATCAAAGAATTTGCAAAAGAAGCTGGCAAACCACGTTGGGATTGGGTTGCTCCAGAGCCAAACACAGATTTAATCAATAAAGTAAAAGCGATTGCAGAAGCGCGTTTAGGCGATGCATACCGTATTACTGAAAAACAAGCACGTTACGAACAAATCGATGCGATTAAAGCGGATGTGATTGCACAAATCACAGCAGAAAATGAAGAGATCAGCGAAGGTAAAATCGTGGATATTTTCACCGCACTTGAAAGCCAAATCGTTCGTGGCCGTATCATTGCAGGTGAACCACGTATTGATGGTCGTACCGTTGATACTGTTCGTGCATTAGATATTTGTACTGGTGTATTACCACGTACTCACGGTTCTGCAATTTTCACCCGTGGTGAAACACAAGCATTAGCCGTTGCAACGTTAGGTACTGAACGTGATGCACAAATCATTGATGAATTAACAGGTGAACGTCAAGATCACTTCTTATTCCACTACAACTTCCCTCCATATTCTGTAGGTGAAACTGGTATGATCGGCTCACCAAAACGTCGTGAAATCGGTCACGGTCGTTTAGCAAAACGTGGTGTAGCAGCTGTTATGCCAAGTCTTGCGGAATTCCCGTATGTCGTGCGTGTTGTATCTGAAATCACTGAATCTAACGGTTCTTCTTCTATGGCATCTGTATGTGGTGCATCTTTAGCATTAATGGATGCGGGTGTTCCAATCAAAGCAGCGGTTGCGGGTATCGCAATGGGCTTAGTGAAAGAAGAAGAGAAATTCGTGGTGCTTTCAGATATTTTAGGTGATGAAGACCACTTAGGTGATATGGACTTTAAAGTGGCGGGTACACGTGAAGGAGTCACTGCACTTCAAATGGATATCAAAATTGAAGGTATTACCCCTGAAATTATGCAAATTGCATTAAACCAAGCAAAAGGTGCTCGTATGCACATTCTTGGCGTAATGGAACAAGCAATCCCTGCACCACGTGCAGATATTTCTGACTATGCGCCGCGTATTCACACCATGAAAATTGATCCGAAGAAAATCAAAGATGTTATCGGTAAAGGTGGTGCGACTATCCGTGCATTAACTGAAGAAACTGGTACGTCTATTGATATCGATGAT
Organism: Haemophilus sp. SZY H53; assembly: GCF_054332375.1. NCBI lineage: Bacteria > Pseudomonadati > Pseudomonadota > Gammaproteobacteria > Pasteurellales > Pasteurellaceae > Haemophilus > Haemophilus sp. SZY H53. The sequence continues at coordinate 21,581 of NZ_JBTGNV010000003.1, read as the reverse complement.
GATGGTACAGTGAAAATCGCTGCAGTAGATAGCAATGCAGCGAAAAATGTAATGGCACGTATCGAAGAAATCGTTGCTGAAGTTGAAGCGGGCGCAATTTACAAAGGTAAAGTGACTCGTCTTGCTGACTTCGGTGCATTCGTTGCTATCGTAGGAAATAAAGAAGGTTTAGTTCATATTTCTCAAATCGCAGAAGAACGCGTAGAGAAAGTGAGTGATTATCTTCAAGTTGGTCAAGAAGTAACCGTAAAAGTGGTTGAAATCGATCGCCAAGGTCGTATCCGCTTAACCATGAAAGATCTTGCACCAAAACAAGAAACAGAAGCAGAATCTGCACCAGCAGAAGAGACTTCTGTAGAACAAGAATAATCTCATAGGGTGTGTGAATTCAGTTTACACGCCCGTTTTGATTATCAAACTAACTTATAAAACAATGCAGTATTTTCGGTTATTCCGTTTTCTAGTTTCGTTGTCTAGCCTAAGTATGATTTTATTTATTTCCGGTTGTGTACAATCGGGAAGCGTGTTTGTCGCACCAAATAAAGTCATGCTAGCGGATCAGAATCCGAATGCTCACTTCGAACAAGAAGTGATGATTACTCGAATTGGGCAGGTTTTATTAGTTGGAAAAATGAGTAATGAAGAACGGGCGACGCTTCACTTTGAGCGTGGCGTATTGTACGATTCTCTCGGCTTATGGGGGCTCGCACGTTATGACTTTACACAAGCCCTCGCCTTACAGCCTAAAATGGCTTCTGTTTATAATTATTTAGGGCTTTACTTACTGCTTGAAGAAGATTATGACAGTGCATTAGAAACCTTTAATGCGGTGTTTGAATTGGACCCAAGTTATAATTACGCCCACCTTAATCGTGGTTTAAATTTTTATTACGTTGAACGCTATAATCTTGCTGAAGACGATTTTATGAAGTTTTATGAAGCCGATACCAAAGATCCTTATCGCGTACTCTGGCTCTATTTGAACGAACAAAAATTAAAACCACAAGAAGCCTATGCCAACCTTGTTGAACGAGCTAAAGGGCTATCTAAGGACTTCTGGGGAACAAATATCGTTCAATACTATTTAGGTAATATTTCCGTAAATGATTTGCAGGAACAGGCAACTAAATTTGCAGAAGATCCACAACAATATGCAGAAATATTAACTGAAACCTATTTTTATCTAGCAAAACAAAAACTCAATATGGGGCTAGTAGATGAGGCCGCAGCCTTATTTAAACTAGCTATGGCAAATCAAGTTTATAACTTTGTTGAGTATCGTTTTGCCGCATTTGAACTAATGAAATTAAAACCTGTTCAAATAGAAGACGAAAAAGAAGAAAGAAGTGCGATCGCAAAAACGGTTGTTTTTTAAATCTTCCACTTTCTTTTTAACAAATGAACTTGAAAGCTAAATTGAGCTTTCCTTACTTACATTCGAGTATCTTAATGACTGACAAAATCACTTTTAATGATTTAGGTTTGCCTGAATTCATTCTAAAAGCCGTTTCTGACCTTGGTTTTGAAACACCTTCTCCCATCCAACAAGCTTGTATTCCTGCTCTTTTAGAAGGCAGAGACGTGCTAGGTATGGCACAAACCGGCAGTGGTAAAACTGCCGCATTCTCTTTACCTCTTTTGGCAAAAATTGATCCTACTGCAAAACATCCACAATTATTGGTGATGGCACCAACCCGTGAACTTGCCATTCAAGTTGCCGATGCTTGTGAACATTTCATGAAATATGCCAAAGGCATCAACATCGTGACCCTTTACGGGGGTCAACGTTACGACATCCAATTACGTGCATTAAAACAAGGTGTACAAGTTGTTGTGGGTACACCTGGTCGTATTTTGGATCACATCCGTCGTAACACATTAAATCTATCTGAATTAAAAGCGATTGTACTTGATGAAGCGGATGAAATGCTTCGTATGGGCTTTATTGATGATGTAGAAACCGTTATGGCTGAATTACCGGAAGAGCACCAAACTGCGCTTTTCTCTGCAACCATGCCTGAGCCAATTCGTCGCATCACAAAACGCTTCATGAACAATCCGCAAGAAGTGAAAATCAAAGTAAATAACGATAACGCGCCAGATATTGAACAAAATTGTTGGTATGTTCAAGGTTTCCGTAAAAATGATGCATTATTACGCTTCTTAGAAGTGGAAGAGTTTGATGCAGCCATCATTTTTACCCGTACTAAAACAGGCACGCTTGATGTGACTGAATTATTAGAAAAACACGGTTTCCGTGCTGCAGCATTAAACGGTGATATGACCCAACAATTACGTGAACAAACCTTAGATCGCTTACGTAATGGTAGCCTTGATATTGTGGTTGCAACCGATGTTGCTGCGCGCGGTATCGATATTGAACGAATCAGTCTTGTAGTAAACTATGACATCCCACTTGATGCAGAGTCGTACGTTCACCGTATCGGCCGTACTGGTCGTGCTGGTCGTTCTGGTCGAGCATTGTTATTCGTTGAACCACGTGAACGCCGTTTACTTCGTAACATCGAACACTTGATGAAAAAACCAATCAATGAAGTTGAATTGCCAAATCATGAAGTGTTGCAAGCCTGTCGTCGTAAGAAATTCCAAGACAAGATTACCAAACAATTGGAACATCACGATCTCGAAATGTATCGTAGCCTATTGGAAGATTTATTCACTGCAGATCAGGATCAAGAAGATATTGCAGCAGCCATGTTGATGTTGCTTCAAGGTAAACAAAAACTGATTCTTCCACCTGACCCACCAATGGATAAGCGTCGTCGTGACCGTAATGATCGCGCTGATCGTCGTGAAAACCCACGTTCAGCTGAACGTCGTGGTGAGCGTAAAGGCTATGGCACCCCACAACCGATGGATTTATATCGTATCGAAGTAGGTCGTACAGATGGTGTAGAAGTGCGTCATATCGTAGGCGCTATCGCAAATGAAGGTGATATTAACAGTCGTTATATTGGTCATATCAAACTTTATGATGATTACTCTACTGTTGAATTACCACAAGGCCTGCCGAAAGAATTACTTCAACAATTCGGTAAAACTCGCGTTTTAAACAAACAAATGCAAATGAGCTTTATGGGTGCGACACAATCAGACAGTGGACGTGGTGGTAACGATTTTGGTGGGAAAGGCCGTCGTGATGGTCGACGTAATGAGCGCGGAGAGCGTGGCCAAGATCGCTTCCGTAGTGAGCGTAATGGTGAACGTCGTCAGCGTAAATTTAACGATAAAAACGACCGCACTTTTAATGAACGAAGTCGCCGAGATCGCCAACGTTAATCCTTATTTAGCAGCCCCTTGAAGTAAAAGGGGCTTTTTTATTAGCTTAATTCTGGTTACAATCGTCTCTTATCTCAATTTATAAGGTTTATCTATTGAAAGGTTTATTTCTACGTATTATTGCTGCTTTTGCATTATTACTTTGGGCCATTGATATGGTGTTCCCTTGGCAAAAAATTATGCAGTCAGAGCAAAACCCTTATGCTGCGATCAAAAACCGCGGTAGCCTTATTATCGGTACCATTAACAATCCCATCTACTATTTTATTGGGAATGAGGGGGAATCGGGCTTAGAATACGAATTAGCTAAAAATTTTGCAGATTATTTAGGGGTTCGTTTACAAATTAAAACCTTAGAAAATAACGATCAACTTTTTAACGAATTAGAAAACAACAATATTGATATTGCTGCTGCGAATCTTTTGTTCCAGCCTCAACGTGCAGAAAAATTTCAGTTAGGGCCCTCTTATACTTCTACCTCTTGGCAGCTTGTGTATAAAAAAGGGGAAAATCGCCCGAAAGATTTGGCTCAAGTCCAGCAAGAAATTATTATTTCTGCGGGAGAAGACTTAGAAAAATTACTATCTCAAGCACAGAAAAAACACCCTGCACTCAAATGGCAGAATAACAAGCAATTGACTCAAGAGGAATTATTGATTCAAGTGGCGGAAGGGAAAATTCCTTACACCATCGCCAATAGTATTGATGTGGCTGCGGCACAACAAATTCGCCCTAACTTAGCCATTGCATTTGACCTAACAGATGAAATGACCGTGCATTGGTATCTCTCCAATAAATCCTATAATGAGCTACAAGCAGGCTTGTTAGATTTTATGAATAATGCCATTGAAACAGGATTAATTGATCGCATTGAGGAAAAATATTTCCGTCACATTACCACCTTTGATTATGTGGATACTCAGGCTTATTTAGAGGCCGTAGAAAAAATTCTACCCCAATATCAACCGCTCTTTGAAAAATACAAAGGGAATTTAGACTGGCGATTATTAGCGGCTATAGCCTACCAAGAATCGCATTGGGATCCTTATGCGACCTCGCCTACAGGTGTACGGGGCATGATGATGCTAACCAAAGATACGGCTGCACGTATGAATATTAATAACCGTACCGATGCCGAACAAAGTATAAAGGCAGGTTCGGAATATTTACATTGGCTACTCAATCAAATGCCTGATAGTATTTCAGAAGAAGATCGAATTTGGTATTCTTTAGCCGCATACAATATGGGCTTAGGACATATTCTAGATGCTCGACGCCTAACTAAAAAGTTAGGAGGAAACCCAGATAACTGGTTAGATGTAAAAAATAATCTTCAACTATTATCAGAAAAACGTCATTATTCTAACTTAAAATATGGCTATGCTCGCGGTTATGAAGCCTACCAATATGTCGAGAATATTCGCCGTTACATGAACAGTATTGTGAATTATCATCGTGTTCAAGAAAACCAAGCGACCGCAACAGAATAAGTGCGGTCAGAAAAAATAGCGTTTTTATTGAATAGAAAGAAAACAAGGAGAAAAAAATGTTAAAAAGAAAAACTTTCTTAAAGAAAAAAACATCAAGAGATATTTCAGCCTCACGCAACTTACGTTTAAGACGACTAAAACACCGCAAAGAGCAGCAATTTCAACGTCAGGCTTTACAATTTGTAATTCAAAACATTTAAAAAAAGGCGAACAATTATATTCGCCTTGTGCTAATTATTGGTTAAAAATCATATAACATCATTCTTTAATGCCACCGAATGCTCCACGAGATTGATCTGCTTCATTAATAAATAACCCTGTCATTTCCTTGGCATTTTCACCAAAGAAACCTCCTTGGGTTTTGATACCATTTACTTCACCTACAAAGCTATTACCTGTGATTTTACCACCAAAATTCATACCTGGTACGGCATTAGCTTTTTCCGTAATATTAATATCAATGACTTTATTAGCAAAATCAGCTGTAGCTTTCATTTCACTACGCTCACTATTACTTCCATCTTTTTGATAAGCTGCACCACCTTTATACTCCACCAATCCTGTTGTTGGGATTTGTGCTATAGCTGTCGGTAAGCCTTGTGCAAAGAAATATTGATTACCACTTAAGTTGTCAAAATATGTACCAAATGCACTAGCTTGAAAATTGCTATTACTTAAAATAGTTTGTCCTTCTTTACGAAGATTATATAAATCGTTATATTCTTCATAAGTCCATGGGTCAATATCCCCAGCTCTTCTCAAGATATCAATGTCAACTAATTTACCTGATTTATCAATTATTGTCAGATCTCGTATATCTCGAGTTAACGGACGATTTACATCGCTTCCTTCTGAGGCTAAAACGCCCCCAGAAATAGCATCCTTCATCTCACCATTAATGCCACCAAAGATCTTATCACTCAATGGAATTCTTGCCTTTTCATCAGCTTTTAGATTTTCTAGTTGCTTTAATCTTTCCTCTGCAGCTTTTTTAGCTTCCTCTGCAACTTTTTTGGCTTCCTCTGCTGATTTTTGGGCTTCCTCTGCAGCTTTTCTCTCGGCTTTCCCATGGCATGAAATCTGCTCGTAGAGAAGCTCGCATAAAACGGCTATTCATACTCGTGTCCTGGATTTCAATTAAATCTTTTCCTATGTATGCACTAAAATCAGAATTATAGCGATGTCCACCCTTATAATTTTTTGAGCCAATATTGGTTTTTTGAAAATCTAGTTCGGTCTTTAGGTAACTTAACCAGCGGCTATTTTCTGGAAAATATTCGTAAGCAACATTTGCATTATATCGTTTACTAATATCATCCGACTCCCGCCAAAGCCCTGCAAGTTGATAAGACTTTTCATCAACAAAATTATTTGCTTTTTGAGCGTTAAATGATGCACTTACACGTTGTGTCTGAGTAATAAAATAGCCAACTTTAGCTAAGTAGCTATGATTTTTATGATGGGATGGATCAGGAATACCTCGAGCATTACCTAAAATATCTTGTCCCTTGCCTCTACTTTTCATTTCATGCCCATTGCGATAGGAATAGAGCAAAGTTGCATCAAATTTGTCATCTTTATAAGCCATACCTAAAGTGTGTGTCCATTCGCTATTTTTACTCGCATAACCGTTTTTAAGCAATACACCCCATTTTTTATTTGGTAGAATAATATCATCAGCACCTAAAGTGCGGTAATTTACTGAACCGCCTAATGATCCACTTCCTGCATTGAAAGAATCTGAACCACGCATAATATCAATACCTTGTACTAATTCAGGGTCAATACTTAATCGTGAGCTATTAAAGTTACCATAACGTGCATAAAGTGAGTTTTCTTCTGATTCGGGCAAATTAACGCCATCAATACTGATTCCCACTCGATTCCCTTCAACACCACGCATTGCAAAACCTTTATTACGACGGCCATTATCGCTAATACCCACATCAGTGGCATAACGTACTAAGTCATAGTTATCAGAAATAAGTTCTTCTTGGATAGCTTTACGTGTCTTTTTTATTTGATTTGCTTTGACTTCAGAGGCATTAGCATTAACAGTAATTGTATCTAATGTTGTTTGTTCTTCTGCGTAAGCTTGTAAAGTGAAGGCTACACAGAATGCACCTAAAGAAAGGAGAAATTTATGAGTCATATTTTTACCTGAAATTTTATCTAATTTAGTAGAATCCGGAGCGAAGTTTACAAAAGTTAAAGAAACCTTTCAATGGTATTGAAAATTATTTTTATTTCATTTAAATTGTGTAAAGTCATCATTTAGTCTAAAAAACAAGATAATAAGGATCTTTTTATGAACAAAATTAAACTTTCCATCATTGCGCTTTCATGTGTTATGGCATTAGGCGCTTGTTCTTCTAGCTCAAAAGGTGGTACAGATAATTCAGAGCAGCTTCGACAAGCTGAGACTGAATTAAATCAAAGAATCACGGAAGCGAATAAGAAAGCTGAAGCAGCTACAAAAAAAGCTGAGGACTCTTTAAAAAAAGCAGAAGAGTCTGTGAAAAAAGCGGATGAGTCTGTGAAAAAAGCAGATGAGTCTATAAAAAAAGCAGAAGTAGCAATCAAGGTAGCTCAAAGCAATGGCAATCAAACTGAAGAAGAGAAAAAAGCAACTGAAGCTGCGATAAAAGCAGCTGAAGTCGATTCGGTAGTCATCAATTTACGCTAAGAACGGGTATTTCACAAAAAGATTTTGATAATCGCAATGATCATGAATATCCCAATGTAGGTGACAATGGTAGTAGTGCTAAAGATAGTGAATCTATTCAACATCCAGTCAGAACCCGTTCATTTTTCGCTCAATTACAAGATCATGTCATGTGGAATGATATTTTTTCTAGTCAATTAGGTATTCGTTATGACTGGGATGAATTAGTACCGCAAGATTTAAAAGCCTTTTGCCGAGCTTGTAGCCGTAAACCCGCATCAAATACCTTTCAAAGTTTAAGTGGCTCGTTTGGATTAGAGGCTCAGCTTAATGATATTTGGAAGATCGGCTATAACATTTCTACTGGCTTTCGCATTCCAACCGCTTCAGAAATGTACTTCTCTTTTGAACATCCCTCAGGTAACTGGAGACCAAACCCTGATTTAAAAGCTGAACAAGCATTAAATCAATCTATCTATATCCAAGCAGAGTATCAATTAGGTACATTTGGGCTGAATTTTTATCACACACATTATAAAAATTTCTTAACTGAGCAAGAGTCAACTTATAAAAAACGTAACCCGTATTACAATGCCTATAGTGCAAGTTATGGTCAACAAGCTTATTACACAACGATTGCCCAACAAGCTATAAACATTGATCAAGCGCGTATCTCTGGTATTGAATTCACGAGTAAAGTTAATTTAGATCAGATTATTTCTGTAATTCCACAAGGTTGGAAATTTACAGCAAATCTCGGTTATGCAAAAGGGAAACTAAGTGGTACTGAGGCTAGCCTACTTTCTATCCAACCAATCAAAGTAATTTTAGGAATTGGCTATGAAGATCCAAATGATCTCTGGGGAGTTAACGTCAAAGCGAGTTATCTTGGTGCTAAAAAAGCTAAAGATGCCCAAATAGTACAATATTCAACTAACTTTGTTAGAGAAGTAAAAACTTACCCTTATCTTAATAATTCGGCAGTATTATTTGATTTGTATGGTTTCTATAAAATCAATCAAAATATTACACTCCGAGCAGGACTTTATAACTTATTTAATCGCAAATATCACACTTGGGATACCCTACGTGGTATTAACAAAATAAGTACGACTGATTCAGTTGATAAAGAAGGGAAAGGTTTAGAGCGTTTTTATGCGCCAGGGCGTAATTTCGCAGCATCTGTTGAAATTCATTTTTAATTCATTATTTCCTTAATAAGAAAGGGCGAACATCATGTTCGCCCTTTTATTTACTTACTATTCTTTATTTTTCAAAAGAATCTTTCAAACGTTCTTCTGCTCGACGGGATTCACCTTTATGTTGAAGTTTATTCAATTGACGTTCCAATTTTTCTTCTACTTCATTGATCGCTTTATACATATCATCAGCGGTTGCAGTCGCAAGCAGATTACCTAATGGGGTTCCAATTGAAGCCTCTACAGAAAAGCCGTTTGGTACTTTACTTAAAACAAAGTGCGGGCTAATCAGTTGAGTGTGCCATTTCTCTAATTTTGCAAGTCTGCCCTCCACATGTTCACGAATTGCGGGGGTGATTTCCATTTGTTTACTTGTGATATTGAGTGTCATAGCATTTACCTCTTTTACTTAAATGAACCCTTAGGTTCCGTTCATCTTTAACTACAACATATCGACCTTACACTGCTTTTTCAAGTGCTTTTAGCCAAATAAAAAAACAAATGTTCAAAAATATGATCGGGATCTAATTTCTGTAAAAATATGATTTTCTTTCTGTTTAAACTTGTTATGATATAAAGCTGTAGATAACAAAGGGAAGCGTTCTGCTTCCCTTTTCTTTTTACAACATGAATTAGGCTAATTCATCTTGATCACGTTGTGCTGCTTTTAAACGTTCAAAGTAATCTTTGGTTTCTGAAATAATCTCTTTGCGTAAACCAATTAATGCGACTAAGTTTGGAAAAGCCATTAAACCATTCACGATATCCGCTAGAATCCAAATTAAATCTAAGGTGAGGAATGAACCCGCCCCGACTAAAACAATAAACACGAAACGATAAAATTTAATACCACGAATACCGACTAAGTAAAGAAAACAACGCTCACCATAGTAACACCAACCTAAAATTGTGGTGAAAGCAAAGAATAATAAACCAACGGTTACAATGGTTGCACCAATTGATGCGCCTAATCCCTGTGCAAAAGCATAGTTAGTCACACTGGCTCCAGAAAGTTCAGGGTTACTCCATGCCCCCGTAATAACAAGTACTAATCCCGTCATCGTACATACAATGATGGTATCTAAAAATGTCCCTGTCATCGAAATTAAACCTTGACGAACGGGCTCTTTTGTTTGCGCTGCCGCAGCAGCAATAGGCGCACTCCCTAAACCTGATTCATTTGAGAAAATACCGCGTGCAACCCCCGATTGAATCACCTTCATTACTGTAAAGCCAACTGCGCCACCTAAAGCTGCTTGAGGGTTAAATGCACTGTGAATAATTAATGTGATCGCAGCGGGCAGCTTATCGTAATTAACCACTAAGATAATAATTGAGGTCGCCACATAGCCGATTGCCATAAAAGGCACAATCACTGAAGAAGCTGTCGCAATACGTCTTACACCACCGAGAATAATCATCGCGACCAATACGGTCACCACTGTTGCAGTAATAATAACGGGTACATTGAATGTGTCTTGCATCGCATGCGTAATGGCATTTATTTGAGGGAAGGTACCAATACCGAAAAAGGCCACTAATACCCCAAAGAGCGCAAATAATTTGGCTAACCATTTAATACCAAGACCACGCTCGATGTAATACATTGGACCACCCGCCATAAAACCGTATTTATCTCGTACTCGATATTTCACCGCAAGCAAACATTCCGCATATTTGGTTGCCATTCCAAAGAAAGCAACCAGCCACATCCAAAAAATCGCACCTGGGCCTCCAGCTTGTACTGCAGTGGCTACACCCACGATATTCCCAGTTCCTATAGTCGCTGCTAATGCGGTACAAAGTGCCGCAAAAGAAGAAACATCTCCCTTGCCTTTATTCGCTCCACGAGCAAATAAATAGCCCAATGCACGAGGCAAATAACGAATTTGCAAGAAACCTAAACGAAGAGTGAGGTAAAGTCCAGTTCCGGACAATAGAATAAGTAGGGGCGGTCCCCATACAAAACTGCTAATAGCAGATAAGGTTGTCTGTAATGACATTGATGATTCCTCGTCGTTTAAAATACAAATAAACTCGACAAGGAGACAAGAAGAATCCCGATAGAAATATTTTTGATTATACCGATTGTCTTTTGCCCCTGTCCTTTTGCCTGAGCGTTTGGAAAACAATCGAAAAATCGACCGCTCTTTTGCGCCTTCGGCGTCCATTTACATCAATAAAATGCAATGGATCTCTCCAAGGGTTCGTCCAGTAACAGTCCCTGCAATCTTACGATTGCGCCTGAAAGATTTTACCTCGTCGGCGTAGGGTCAATTCCCTACTCTCCAGCTACCTTCTTCCGAACTCACTTTTTACGTTTTATTCTTATTGCAAAAAGTGCTGCAAATTTTAACAAACTTAAAAAACGAACTCAATGGATTGACGAAAAAAGGCTTAGATAACAAGGTGAAAGCTGATAAAAACAAAGTGCAGTCAAAAATTTTCTTATTTTTTGACCGCACTTTCTTAAAAAAGAAAGGCAGGTAATGACCTGCCTTTATCTATTTTCATAATTATAAAATTTCTTTTGCTTTTGCCACCACGTTATCCACGGTAAAACCAAAGAGTTTGAATAATTGATCTGCTGGTGCTGATTCGCCGAAGCTATTCATGCCCACTACGCGACCTTCAAAGCCAACGTATTTATACCAGAAATCTGCAATGCCCGCTTCAATCGCAACACGTTTGGTTACAGCTGCAGGTAATACGCTTTCACGGTAAGCTGCATCTTGTTTATCAAAACGGTTAGTGCTTGGCATAGAGACGACACGTACTTTTTTACCTTCTGCACTTAATGCTTCAGCTGCTTTCACCGCTAATTCCACTTCAGAACCTGTCGCAATGAAGATTAACTCAGGTGTACCATCACAGTCTTTTAGCACATAAGCACCACGTTTAACTGCATCTAATTGTGCAGAAGTGCGGTCCATTTGGGCTAAGTTTTGACGGGTAAAGATCAACGCACTTGGACCATCTTGACGTTCAACCGCTTGTTGCCATGCAATAGCTGATTCCACTTGATCACATGGACGCCATGTTTCAAGATTTGGAATTAAGCGTAATGAGGTGGTTTGCTCAACTGGTTGGTGAGTTGGACCATCTTCGCCTAAACCGATAGAGTCATGGGTGTAAACGAATAAAGCACGTTGTTTCATTAATGCTGCCATACGCACCGCATTGTGTGCATATTCGTAGAACATTAAGAAGGTTGCACCATAAGGAATGAAACCGCCATGTAAAGCAATACCATTCATAATCGCTGACATACCGAACTCACGCACACCATAGTTAAGGTAGTTACCGCCTACGTTTTCGTGTGCACGAATTGGTTTTGAACCACTCCATAACGTTAAGTTAGAGCTTGCTAAGTCTGCAGAGCCACCTAAGAATTCAGGTAACACGTGTGCATAAGCTTCAATAGCATTTTGTGATGCTTTACGGCTTGCAATACTTGCAGGATTTGCTTGTAATTTTTCAATGAACGCTTTAGATTCAGCCGCCCAATTCGCTGGTAATTCACCGTTTACACGACGTGTGAATTCTGCAGCCAGTTCTGGATATGCTTTTTCATAAGCGGCAAATTTTTCTTCCCAAGATTTTTCTGCTACTGCGCCTTTTTCTTTCGCAGACCATTCTGCATAGTACTCAGCTGGAATTTCAAATGGACCATACTCCCAGCCAAGTGCTTTACGGGTTAATGCGATTTCTTCATCACCTAATGGTGCGCCGTGGGAATCATGAGAACCTGATTTATTTGGTGAACCAAAGCCGATGATGGTTTTACAAATAATTAACGTTGGTTTTTCTTTTTCTGCTTGAGCAAGAATGGTTGCGGCACGAATTTGTTCTGCATCGTGACCATCTACATTACGAATTACTTGCCAGCCATAAGCTTCAAAACGAGCTGCGGTATCATCGCTGAACCAGCCATCAACATGACCATCAATCGAAATGTTGTTGTCATCGTAGAATGCGATTAATTTACCTAAGCCTAATGTGCCTGCTAAAGAGCAAGCTTCATGGGAAATCCCTTCCATTAAACAGCCATCGCCTAAGAACACATAAGTGTGGTGATCGACAATTTCATGGCCTTCACGGTTAAATTGGCCTGCTAAGGTTTTCTCAGCAATCGCCATACCCACTGCATTAGTGATACCTTGGCCTAACGGACCCGTTGTAGTTTCCACACCTGGTGCATAACCATATTCTGGATGGCCTGGGGTTTTAGAATGTAATTGACGGAATTGTTTTAAATCTTCGATAGAAAGATCGTAGCCTGTTAAATGTAATAAGCTATAAATCAACATTGAACCGTGGCCGTTAGAAAGCACAAAACGGTCGCGATCAGCCCATTTAGGATTGTTTGGGTTATGTTTTAAGAAATCACGCCATAATACTTCAGCGATATCCGCCATTCCCATTGGTGCACCTGGGTGGCCTGATTTTGCTTTTTGTACTGCATCCATTGATAGCGCACGAATTGCGTTGGCGAGTTGTCTACGAGTTGCCATTTTTTTCTCCTATCTAAATAATTCCGAGTATTCTACCCTATTTACTGATTGACTTGAGCAATATCTGCAATTTTATTTACCTTGATCAAATTCTACGACGACGTTGATGAAAACGCTGGCTACTCGATTTACCTTGTAAATTAACTACCGTTTTAGTTTCCACTGGTTTTCGATATGTTCGACGATAATGACTTAAAAAATAATGAATGGAACTGGCGAATAAAGCGCCTAATAAAAAGACCACCACAATTTCACCATATAAACGATGGAAGACTTGATTAATTTTGCTCTGCGTCGTTTGAGCATATTGCGCGTCAAATGTCACCCGCAAAAAGCCACGAACGGCATTATTGGAAGCAGAGTAAATGGGCTCAACAATTTGTTGTGTTGAAAATTCACCTTCATTTTTATGTTCTAGACCAAGTTGCTCACGAAGATTGCCGGTATTGGTACTTTGTGCTAATTCCTTGCCGTTATAATCATAAATGGTCGCATCGAGCACAAAGTTTTCTTTGACTAAATTATCTAGATTTTCGACAAGTTGATCGGATTTCGCATTATTAGTTAATAGAACCGAAAATAAATTTGCCTGCTGACGAACCAAAATATGCGACAAATTTGCCACTTGATTCACACTTGAAAGCTGAGAACCAATCTTAAATTGTTTCACACCAAACAAAATCACGGCCATGGCACCGATACAAAGCAGCACGATGAGCCCAAACATCAGTGATTTTTGAAGTTTTTCTTTAATTAATTGCACGTTGTTTTTCCATTTTTTCGCCAAGATCGGCTAGAATAGATAAGTATTCACAATTTACAGGATTTTCTATGCAAATTCAAAACCTTGCAAGCATTACCCAAAAATATCCCCAATTCCCCACCGCACTTTCGTCTGATTTGCCTCATTCCGATGAAACACATGCCTTTATTTTATACGGCACAACGCTGAATTTAGCCAAATTACTCGAATTCCAACAAAAGTGCGGTCAATCTTTCCTGTGTTTTGATGCATGGAACGTTGAAAAAAATACCATTGTCCTTTTAAAAGGCGAATGGCTAACTGATTTTATTGTCCACGCTCATGACCTGCAATTAGACATCGCTAAACTGGATTTTGATGCAAAATTATCAGAAAAAGGTTTATTGGTGATGGATATGGATTCTACTGCCATTCAAATTGAATGTATCGATGAAATTGCCAAACTGGCTGGCACAGGTGAATTAGTTTCTGCCATTACTGAAAGTGCCATGCGTGGTGAGCTAGACTTTGAACAAAGTTTGCGTCGTCGTGTGGGTACGCTTAAAGGCGCGCCAGAAAGTATTTTGCAACAAGTACGTAAAAAATTACCATTAATGCCTGGCTTAATTGAAACCATTAAGACATTACAACAACATGGTTGGAAAACCGCTATCGCTTCTGGTGGCTTTACCTATTTCGCCGATCACTTAAAAAGTTTATTAAACCTTGACTTTGCGGCGTCTAATCAATTTGAAATTATTGATGGCGCGCTGACTGGCAATGTAAAAGGTAGCGTGGTCGATGCACAATACAAAGCGAATACCTTGCAAAAACTCGCTGAAGAATACAGTATTCCACGCAAAAACACCCTTGCTATTGGTGATGGTGCCAATGATTTGGCGATGATGAATGTTGCCGGATTAGGCGTGGCATTCCATGCCAAACCGAAGGTGCAACAACAAGCACAAATTGTGGTAAACTTTGCTGACTTAACCGCACTTTTATGTCTTTTAAGTGCAAATGATCGAATTTAATTCATTTTGGGAGAAAATTTATGCCATCTTTTGACATCGTATCTGAAATTACTATGCACGAAGTGCGTAATGCGGTTGAAAATGCAAACCGCGTATTAAGTACACGTTATGATTTCCGTGGCGTGGAAGCTGTGATTGAATTAAATGAAAAAAGCGAAACCGTGAAAGTGACGACCGAATCTGATTTCCAATTAGAGCAATTAATTGAAATCTTAATTGGTGCGTTTGTAAAACGTGGCATTGAGCATAGCTCATTGGATATTCCAACAGAAAGTGAACACCACGGTAAACTTTACACCAAAGAAATTAAATTAAAACAAGGGATTGAAACGGAGATGGCGAAAAAAATCACTAAATTAGTGAAAGATTCAAAAATCAAAGTTCAAACTCAAATTCAAGGTGAACAAGTACGCGTAACTGGTAAATCTCGTGACGATTTACAAGCTGTTATTCAATTAGTGAAAGGCGCTGAATTAGGCCAACCATTCCAATTTAATAACTTCCGAGATTAATTTAATGAAAAAATATCTGTGGGTATTTTGGGCTGTAGTTCCAGCATATTCGCTCGCAAATGAGAATGCCATGAATCTCGGTGAGAGCGTCATTGATGTTGTAAAATGTGAAGGCACCAAAGGGGAAAAACTTTGGGTCGCGCTGAATAATCTTAAAACATTCACTTACATGAAAAATGATGTGAATGTGGCTCATCAAACGATAGATAATGCTTACTTACAAGCTTATGCCACAGAAAAGACTCTTTTTCTTCCACCAACAAAAAATAATCAGTTGTGGACGATAATAAAAGAGAGCGCAGCAGATAAGACGGGCATCAATCAAGTTACTATCGATTTGCGTAATGCGAAAGGTAAGCTAATTTCTCATGCTGCTTGCAAACGAAATGACGAGACTTTTTCATTATTAATGGAATCAAGTTTCGATATAAAAGAGCCTACCGATAAAATCCTTGAATTAATGGATCCACTTCCACAATAAAATCAAAGAGCGGTGCAAAATGATCTGCACCGCTCTTTCTAACTTATCTTTTTCATCTTGGATTCCAATCCCATTGAAATTGGCTCAACAATTTCTTCAGGTAATCCATGGGTATTTATTTCACTTACTTTTGGATATCGAACACTGATCTCATGCAAAATTTCCTCTACCACTTCCTTTGCCAAGCCTGCGAGTTTAGCGGTGTTGAAAATATGTCGGAGTTGTATTTTATCCCATAAATAATGTTTATTTTCGCCCTGCCACGCCATTGCCATTTTGATTTTTTGCTTTTGTAGTCCGTTGTGTTTGATTAGCGGATAGGCAGAGATCACATCATAAAAAGGCGTTAGACGATAGCGATTCTCTTGTTCTAAAAATAGACTGAAATTTTTGCCATGTCCGTCAATAGCGCAAAGCAGCCAGAAAATAATTTGTGCTTTAAAAAATTGCTTGCGATCTGCTTGAGCATTAGATGAGCCATTGAGGAGCGACATAATTTGAAGAATGCTTGGCCCACCGTCATTTTCATATTTTCGCGCAGGGGCAATGTTGAGTGCTTGGCACATATCTTCCTGTGGTAAACGAATTAGCCAACTCCTATTTTCAGACCAACGGCGATCAAAGCGCTCCACAATCAACACTTTCATTTCACCGAAATACTGAATTTGACTTCGAGGAACAGGCAAACCGAAGGCTTTCATAATATTCAAGCAAAGCCATTCATTTTCACAGCTGCCGGAAAGATCAAGTTGCCCTTGTGCAACCATACCAATCGGGAGCTTAAAAATATGACTGGTCGCGGTGGAATGTAAAGGGCGCTGCCATTGATTCTGATAATAAAGAAGCGCTGTTTTTTCCTGAGCGCCGGCTAAAGAAATTCGGAAATCCTCGCTTTCTTCCATGCCGAGAGGAAAAGTGCGGTAGTTTTTCAGCACGTTTTCCACCTCTTTGTCATTGAGTGGTTCTGCATAAATTTGACGTACCGAGCGGTTCTCGCCCTGATAAAGTTGAATTGCGCCGATACAATCCTGTCCAATCGCCGAAAGTAAATCAAATGGGGATTTCGTTGAGGTTTGGAAACGTTGTTGAATGCGTGAACGGATCTGCTCGTTGTCAGGGAGAAGATTATCGAAGAAATTATAAACAGAATCGCCTCGATAAGTTTTGTAAGATAAGGGCAATGACAATGAAATAGGGCGTGAACGCACAGATTCAAGCCATTTTTTAGCATACTGAAATTCAGTTGCACCGCTAGTGAGTTTTCGCCATTCGCCTACCAATAAGCCATTCATGGCAACATTTAGAATAGTATTGCTCATCACCACGCCTCATCATCATCGTATGTTGTAGTTGGTTCTTTGATTGAACGGATGATATCAGATGACTTTTTGCGTGGTTGCACAACAAGTTCTAGTTCTAATCCTGCCAGAATTTTAAATAACGTTTCTAATTTTGTACGCTCTGGTTCATTTTCAAACGCTGAAATTCTAGCTTGGGTAGTCCCAGCAAGTTTTGCTACATCAGTTTGTGACAGGTCTCTTTGATAACGAAATTCCCGAATTACATGAGAAAGCATTTTTGCGGTGGTAATAACCATTACTACTCCTTATACCCTACGGTATACAATTTCAATTTATACGCCATAGAGTATAAATATCATTTTATATCTTGTAAAGTATAATTTTTAATTTATATTCTATAAGATATAAAATGCAAAAAACGAAATATTAATCTGGATTAGATAAAATCCAGAGCAGTAATTAAAGTAATTGAAGTATTGTTGTTTTAAAACAAATAAAGTGAACTGCACCCCAAAGTCTGGACACCTATTTTGAGGTGCAGATTATGTCCTACTCTTATCAATTTCGTTTGAAAATTATCAAACTCGTCACCGAACAGGATTATGGTATCCGTGAGGTGGCTAAACTTCATAACATTCCCCATTCTGCCGTCATCTATTAGCTAATGGGTTTTCATTTGAATCATAAAACGGTGTTAAAGCTGATGAACGAGTTAGGTATTCATTCCATTTTACGCAAAAAAAGACATGGAAAACGTGGAAAAACATCGCATATTGCCAGAATTTGCTGAATCGTGATTTTACCGCAACGGCACTCAATCAAAAATGGGTAACGGATGTAACGGAATTTCATGTTGGTCAAGAAACGCTTTATTTTTCACCGTTGATGGACTTGGCTAACCGAGAAATTATTGCCTATAACTTTGCGACACGCCCGAAGTTTTCATTGGTAAAAAAGAGGTTAGAACAAGGGCTTAGTCGGCTTAAACCGACAGAATGCCCGATTATTCATAGCGACCAAGGTGTATTGTATGGCACGGCGGAATGGGAGAATATGTTGGAAGGTAAAGCGGTGCAAAGTATGAGTCGCCGAGGAAATTGTCACGATAATGCGGTGATTGAAAGTTTTTTTGTGATACTAAAATCAGCGTGTTTTTACTCTCGGATTTATCATTCAATCGCTGAATTACAGGCTGAAATTGAAGAATATTTAGTGTATTACAACCAAAAACGAATTAAACTTGGTTTCAAAGGATTGAGCCCAGTGCAATACCGAGCTCAATATTTAAGTTAACTAACCTGTCCAACTTTTGGGGGGCATATCACTTTTTATTTACGCTAATTAAGCTAATCTCGCTTTTGCTTCTGCAATGGCCTCCGCTACTCGAAGTGGTGAAACCCCACCTTTCGCACAACGTTTATCTAAACAAGATTGTAGCGAAAGAATGCCATAGACATCATTCCCTACCACATCACTGAATTGACGGAATTCAGGAATGGTTAAGTCTTCCAAGGCTTTTCCTTTTTCAATGGCATAAACCACGGTTTCACCGACAATATGATGAGAATCACGGAATGGCACACCTTTTGCCACAAGGTAATCCGCTAGCTCTGTTGCATTTGAGTAACCTTTTAAGGCAGCTTCGCGTGTACGGTCGGTATTCACTTTCAATTCATCTAATACAAAAGTCGCCATATCTACGCAATCTTGCCAGGTATCTAACGCATCAAAGATCCCTTCTTTGTCTTCTTGCATATCTTTGTTATACGCTAACGGTAAACCTTTTAAGGTCATCAACATACCGGTTAATGCACCCATTACACGGCCCGCTTTACCACGAATCAATTCACAAGCATCAGGATTTTTCTTTTGCGGCATTAAAGATGAGCCTGAAGTCACACGATCTGACAACTCCACAAAATTCGCTTCACCACTGTTGAAAATGATCATATCTTCTGCGAAACGAGAAAGGTGCGCCATACTTAAAGAAGCCGTTGAAAGCAATTCCACAATATGATCACGATCAGAGACGCTATCCAAACTATTACGCGTCGCAAAAGCAAAACCAAGATCGGTGGCTAATTGTTCACGATCGACTGCATAGGCTGTTCCTGCAAGTGCACCACTGCCTAATGGACAGCTATTCATTCGTTTATAAGCATCGGCGAGACGTGAATAATCACGCTCGAACATTTCCACATAAGCCATACACCAATGGGCAAAAGTGATTGGTTGTGCACGTTGTAAATGGGTATAACCCGGCATCACCGCAT
This sequence comes from Haemophilus sp. SZY H53, assembly GCF_054332375.1. Lineage (NCBI taxonomy): Bacteria > Pseudomonadati > Pseudomonadota > Gammaproteobacteria > Pasteurellales > Pasteurellaceae > Haemophilus > Haemophilus sp. SZY H53. Next base: position 2,070 of record NZ_JBTGNV010000003.1, on the reverse strand, counting down.
CTTGCGTATTTTCTGCCGTTTGTACCAAGTGACGTTGAAGATGACGAACAGACTCTTGCAACTCGACTACACGCTGTTTACACCACAGTTTAATATCAAGTGCAACTTGGTCATTACGGCTACGACCTGTGTGTAATTTTTTGCCTAAATTACCCACTTTATCGATGAGCTTACTTTCTACCCAGCTATGAATATCTTCTGCATCATCTTGTAAAATTGCTTGTGGGTTTGACCGCACTTCGATTAATAATTCATTTAAAGCAACCTCTAGCTGTTGTTGCTCTTCAGCACTTAATACACCAACATTCACTAAAGCTTTAGACCAACCAATTGAGCCTTCAATATCTTGCTCTGCCAAGCGATAATCAAAACGCAGGCTATCATTAAAATCTTTAAAACGTTTATCTGCCGCTTGTGTAAAACGACCACCCCAGAGAGCCATAAGTTATCCTTATCTCGATTATAAAAATGATTAATTATTCAATTATTACGCATAATTAATCAATATGCAATAATAATCTCTATATCGTCCGCTATTTTACCCTGTTTTTTCTAACAAAAACTAGACAGTACTGCATTTTAGTGGTAATTTACGCAGCATTCTTAAGGGCATTGCCCACCATTCAAATAATTCAGTATTATCAACTCTTATTAATTCCAACATTATTAATTATGCATCTTACAGAACTTAAAAACACGCCTGTTTCTGATCTTGTGAAACTTGGCGAAGAACAAATGGGTTTGGAAAATCTTGCCCGTTTACGTAAACAAGATATTGTTTTTGCTATTTTGAAACAGCACGCCAAGAGCGGTGAAGACATTTTTGGCGGCGGCGTATTGGAGATTTTACCCGATGGTTTCGGTTTCTTACGCTCCGCAGACAGTTCCTACCTTGCTGGTCCTGATGACATCTACGTTTCTCCAAGTCAAATTCGTCGCTTCAATCTTCAAACTGGTGATAAAATCGAAGGCAAAATCCGTCCACCAAAAGAGGGAGAACGCTATTTTGCACTTTTAAAAGTCGACCAAGTCAACGATGACAAACCTGAAGTCTCTCGTAGCAAAATTCTTTTCGAAAACTTAACCCCATTACACGCAAATTCTCGTTTAAGAATGGAACGTGGTAATGGCTCAACCGAAGATTTAACCGCACGTATTTTAGATTTAGCCTCTCCGATTGGTAAAGGTCAACGTGGTCTTATCGTGGCTCCGCCAAAAGCGGGGAAAACCATGTTGCTACAAAATATTGCACAAAGTATCACGCACAACTACCCAGAATGTGAACTTATTGTGCTTTTAATCGATGAGCGCCCAGAAGAAGTAACTGAAATGCAACGCTCGGTAAAAGGTGAAGTCATTGCCTCAACCTTTGATGAACCAGCGGCTCGTCACGTTCAAGTGGCAGAAATGGTTATCGAGAAAGCAAAACGTTCTGTTGAGCACAAAAAAGATGTGGTGATTCTACTCGACTCTATCACGCGTTTAGCGCGTGCTTACAACACTGTTACGCCAGCATCCGGTAAAATTCTTTCCGGTGGTGTGGACGCAAATGCTTTGCATCGTCCAAAACGTTTCTTTGGTGCGGCGCGTAACGTCGAAGAAGGCGGTAGTTTAACCATTATTGCAACTGCACTTGTGGATACCGGTTCAAAAATGGATGAGGTTATCTTTGAAGAATTTAAAGGTACTGGTAACATGGAATTACATCTTTCTCGCAAAATTGCAGAAAAACGTGTATTCCCTGCGATTGACTTCAACCGTTCTGGTACGCGTAAAGAAGATTTACTTACCACACCAGATGAATTACAAAAAATGTGGATTCTGCGCAAAATCCTTAACCCAATGGGTGAAGTGGAAGCGATGGAATTCCTTATCGACAAACTTATGGTGGCGAAAACCAACGATGAGTTTTTTGAAATCATGAAGCGGTCTTAATTCTGACCGCTCTTGAAAACAAAAAAGGCTTGGAAAACCAAGCCTTTTTTATTTTGCGAATTATTCGCCCAAACGCTCTTTAATACGAGCAGATTTACCTGAACGTTCACGTAAGTAGTAAAGTTTAGCTTTACG